>JBJERT010000128.1:0-1625 GCA_051882435.1 Faecalibacterium sp. | reverse complement strand
TTCAGCAGCGCAACAATGGCCTGACTGCAGGAGATGTGATCCCGCTTCTGCCGGGCTTGAACCTTCTCCCATGCGTTTCTGCCGGCAGGCTCGTCCGTATAGAAGCGGGTCGTAATACACCTTTTGCTCAACGCAGCGCCCTCTTTTCGCCCCAGGTCAGGCCGAACGCCAGGAACTCGAAGCCCTTGGCATTGGCACACAGATCGGTGATGATCTCCGTGCGCCTCTTGTCGTACTGGCCAAAGCTTTGCACCAGCACACCACCGCCGCCCACAATGAACAGGCGCATCGTGCGGGGATCGTAGCCGTAGCTGTGGAGCGTATCGAAAATGGCCGCCACATATTGCCGGGCTACGGTGAAAATGACATCGAGATAAGGCCGATCCAGATCGGCAGTGCCGGTGAGCAGCGCCTGCTGGATGATCGGCTCCTCGACGTTCAGCGCATAGCGATTGGACAGCTCCTTGCGGATCGCCATGATGCACTGCTTGACGCCCAGCTCCTCGGTGAAGCAGCGGCTCTCATCGGGCTTTCCGTTCACCATGAACAGCGTGTCCAAGGTGCCGTTGCCGATGTCCGCCATCACGGTGGTGCCGTCAAACCGATTCTTGTTGTAATAAATCATGGGGACGAGCGCCGAATAGCCCTGAGGAAAGACATGGCAGCCCACCAGCGTGAAGCGGTAGTCCTCATCATTGAAACGCAGACGGATGTCCCTGTTTTCCATCAGATAGCTGCGGAATTCCTCGCGGTGCCTTGCAGTCCAGCTCAGCGGCAGTCCGGCAGCCAGCTGCACCTGAGCGCTTGTCATTTCATGATGGGCCAGCTCTGCGGCGATTGCCGCATAGGTCAGCAGACGGAAATCCTCATCGCAGGTCTTGTCCGGGTTGAACGCCTTGTGGCCTTCGCCGATGCGGTACCACTTGCCCTGGTATTCCATGACATTGCCGCCAAACATGGGCTCATGGTCGTAAGCGGTAATACCCGTGGCGAAAACGGTGTTTGCCGTTTTGATGTTCCCATAACCGGCATCCACGCCGATAATCTGGATATTCTTTTCCTCAATCGTGTGCATAAAAACCTCCATAAACCCTCGTAACCTCCGAGGCGGGAATGTCGATAAGTAAATGGGAAATACAGCTTACTCTGAATCGTCATCACTGCGCGAATCCGGTACGGATTCTTCCTTCGCGGCGTGACGGATCAGCTGCAGCAGGCGATCTTCATACGTAGCCTTGCTGTCCGGGCTGTAATATGCGGCCACTTCATAAACCGTGCGGCCATAACGGCGGGTCATCTTCATTACCGGGGTGTTCTGTGCCATGAAACCTCCTATTCCGGCTTGCGCCGTTGATTTGAATATAGAAAAAGGCAACGCGGAAGAGAAATCTCACGCATTGCCTGTGATGGAATATGCTATTGTTCACCGTCCTATTCCCGCGCCTCAGGCAGAAGGACAAACTGTCCGATGAAGCTCAGATGAACCTCGATCTGCCTCGTCTTCTGTCCGTCTGCGGAGCGGACGGTCTTGTAAACGACGATCTTTTCCACGAATGCCCGAATCATGTCGTCGGTGATCTCCGTGCAGTCGCGATATTTTCTCGCCAAGGCAAGAAATTGCTCTG
>JBJERT010000127.1:0-1633 GCA_051882435.1 Faecalibacterium sp. | reverse complement strand
ACCGCCACACTGGAGACTCCGGTGTGGCGGTTTTGTTGGAGACAAAAACAAGACAAATGTTTGCGAAAAACAAAACGCTTTACACAACTTGAGAGGGAAAAAACTGTCTCCTTGCACAAACTGTATCGATGGCCTGGAGAAGTTTTTGCGCAAATCTTGACCCTTCGAGGCGCTGGGTGTAAAATAGCAGAGAGCAGAGGTGTGAGTGAGGGAACGCGCTTCTGCCCGGATGCGGCCAGCCCGGAAAGAAGGCCGGACATCAATGATTGAAGGAGGAGCCTTAAAAATGAAGCATTTGTTTCGTTCGGCAGGCCGCCGTGCCCTTGCGTTGGTCCTGAGCTGCCTGCTGATCCTTACGCCGCTGGCGGCGAACGCCGCAGCCCCCGGTCTGGAGGGCGCACTGGAGGCGGAAAACGCCTATGACGGCTGGATGGAGCTGGACGCGGATGAAATGACCATGGTCATCACGTCCTATGACCCGCGGCCTACGGCGTATCTGTACATCGAGCAGACCTGGGACGATTATTATTATGTGATCTGGAGCAGCAGCAATCCGATGGTGGCGTCGGTGGACAGCGACGGCAAAGTGACGGCCCGCAGCGCAGGCACCACGGTCATCACGGCTCGCACGAATCGCGGCGAGAGCGCCAGCTGCTATGTCACGGTTTACAAGGAGTCCGGCAGCTCTTATGCGCAAGCTGCTCTGAATCAGACCAGCATGAACCTGACGATCCAGTATTATGACCCCAATCCTACGCAGACCCTGTATCTGGTCAACAACTACGATTCCTTTATTTATGTCTATCAGTGGTACAGCAGTGATCCCTCGGTGGCTACGGTCAGCGGCGGCGTTGTGCGGGCCAACAAGCCTGGCCGGACGACGATCACCGCTTTGACCTCTACCGGCCAGACGCTGCGGTGTGATGTGACAGTCACTTCGGATGTTGGCAAAGTCGTCCTGAACAAGGAAGCCCTGCTGATGTATAATATCGGCGGCTCGGAGGCTCTGACCGCAACGGTGGCGGTCCAGGGGGGCAGCCAGATCCCCATCACATGGGTCAGCAGCAACCCTGCTGTGGCGACCGTCAGCGCCAATGGCATCGTGACCGCGGTGGGCGACGGTGAGACCAAGATCACCGCAGTGGCTGCTACGGGACGCACAGCCGAGTGCTATGTGTATGTGGGCACGGCGGCACAGCAGTATCAGTCCGAAGCAGAACTGATCACTGCGTTGACGCTGGCCGGTGTATTTGCCATTGCCGGTGCGGCGGCTGCAGCGAACTGAGCGATAGAAAAACTTGAAATGGGAGACCGCTGAAAAGCGGCCTCCCATTTTGTCTGAACGCCGTCGGTGGGTAAAAAGATCAGGTCTCCGTGACCCAGCCAGACGGTACTGCGCCCCCGGCAGCCATACAGTGCCATCAGGACGATGAACATCGCCGCCAGCAGCAGAAATAATATAAATACTCGCCGGGACCGATCAGAGGATGGACGTTTGCGCCGCATAGAGACCCCTCCTTTTTGCTCCATGCTATGCGAAGGAGCCGCCGGAGGTTCACGGTATGCACACAGGAGCCTCCGGGCAGCACTTTGCCGCCGCCGGGCGCAGCCCCCGCGCGCGGGAGCGCGCAAA
>JBJERT010000126.1:0-7529 GCA_051882435.1 Faecalibacterium sp. | reverse complement strand
AGGAGGGATACCGCGTTTTGCTATTTGCTATCGAAAAACAGATCCTTACTGTATCAAAAGCAGCGGCTGTCCGGCTGCAATATGATGGCCGTCAGCGGCCAGCTCTACCGTGGCGTAGTCATCCGTGTTTGTTACGATAACAGGGGTCGTCAGCTCATAGCCCGCCGCTGCGATGGCTTCGCAGTCAAATCTCAAAAGAAGCTGGCCCTGTTTCACACGGCTCCCGATCCGCACAGCAGGGGAGAAGAACTGTCCGTTCAGTTCTACGGTGTTTGCTCCAACATGGATGAGCAGTTCCACTCCATTGTCTCCGGTCAGCCCGAGCGCATGACCGGAGACCGGCAGCTCTGCAATCGTACCATCAAAAGGGGCCACGACCTCTCCCTGGAGCGGCCAGATCGCACATCCCCGGCCCAGGACTTCGCTGGAGAATACCGGGTCTTCGATCTGGCTCAATACACGAAGCTCTCCCGTCAAAGGAGAGTTGACTATAATCGGGGCTGCTCCCGTCTCAGCGGCCTCGGGCCGCCTGCTCCTGTGCGGCAGGCATGCGGAAAGCTTTTGCCATAGGCGAGAGAATGCTCCCAGCCGTTCCGGGTCTGTCCGAGCTTTTTGTTCCGCTTCCCGCACAAGGTGCTCCTCACAAACCGCACCGCCTGGGCGCAGGCCACCGATCGCACATACAGCGTCATAGACCTCTGTTACATGGCTGCCGATCACGATCATGTACTGTCCGCCGCTCTGAATGACGGTAACGACGCCTGGCGTCTTGCTCAGCGCGGCGGTCTGTGCACAGCTCTCATCCTTCAGAACAAAGCGCAGCCGTGTAACACAATGGGTCACGGAAAGAATATTCTCTGGCCCGCCTACTCGTTGAAGAATGTCCCGGGCAAGCCCGTCATATTTGCTCATATCGTTGTGGTTCGCTCCTTTATTGCCTTTTGTCACAGGCAGTCTCTGGTTTTGCGAAAATCCGGCTTTTTTGTCGTTACTATTTTAACACACTTTCAAACTGTACGCAGTATAATATCAACAAGTTCTCAAATTTGGTCGATTGTGCCAAAAATCATTGCTATAAAAAGGCCACTCTGCCATAAAGCGACTGGCAGAGTGGCAGCGGGACCCGGTTAAGAAGTTCACTCAAAGCTCATAGGCTTTTTTCAGCACCTCATAGGCGGCATCTTCGTTTTCGGCCCGGACAAGCAGGGAGATATCAAGGTCGCTCGTAGTGATGAGCAGGACTTCGATGCCTGCCACGGTCAAAGCATTCAATGCACGGGCAGCCACGCCGCAGCTTGTGACCATGTCCTCACCAAAAAGATTCAGTTTGGAATAGCCAACGCTGATAAGGGGGGAGGCCTTGGCATCCTTGTCCAGATTTGCAGCAGAAATAGCTTTCATCACCAGCGGCAGATCGCTGCTGGAAGTGGTGAAGCTGAAGTCGATGCTGGTGCCGTGGGGGGCGCTCTGGCTGATCATATCCACGACCACCCCGGTATCGGCAAAGATCTGGAGATATCGGGCCAGTGCGCTGCCCTTGAAGTCTACGTCCTGCACACTGATCATCATGAGGCTGGGTTCGATGCTGATTTTGGATACTCCGTACATGAAAAACACTCCATTCTGCTCAAATTATGGTGTAAAGCGTACTTGCTTTACACAAAATTAAAACGCATTGACAAGAAAAATCGATTTCGCTCAGGAAAATTCCAGGAAATCCTCGCTGACGTTCTGCCGGGCCACTTCGCCCAGTGCATCCTTGCTGAAGCTGCTGTATTTGGCTCGGGCACCGTGCTTCTGGGCCAGTTCGGGGGTATAATCCTGATATAAGTAGACCCGCGCCCCTGCTTTCCCGGCCTCATAATGTGTCACGACCGGATGCAGTTTGGGGCTTCGTACTGCGCAGTGGACGGTACCATCCGGCTCGGTGGTTTTTTCCAGCGTGAGGCTGAGCACTGCGCCGATCAGCTGGTCAGGCTTGCTCTGTGTGCTGAGGAAGTTCCCCAGAGAGTAAGCAACGAAGACCTGCCGCCCATCTTCCGCGGTCAGCCATGCGGCATCCTGTAAAACATGCGGATGGGTGCCAACGATCACGTCTGCCCCCCAGTCTGCAAGCTGCTGCGCCAATGTGCGCTGTCCGTCGTTGATCGTATGGCTGTCCTCAGTGCCCCAGTGCGTTCCGACCACGACGAAGTCGGCCAGCTCTGCCGCGGTACGAACCTGCTGCTCGATGACGTCTGTCTGGTGAGTGTAAAGGATGTTGGCTGACATGCTGCTGTTCCGGGGGATGCCGTTGGTGTGCTCTGTATAGGACAAATACGCAATGGTCACACCGTTGACCGTTTGCATCGGAATGGTGCCGTAGTCACTCTCTCCGTACCATAGACCGGTGGTGACGACGTCCTCCGGCATCGAATCCCAAAAGCGAAGCGTTGCCGCGATGCCCTTGGAGCCTTTGTCATAGGTATGATTATTGGCAAGGCTGTAGACTCGGATACCCGCACGGTACAGAGCCTCAGCACATTCGCCGGGCGTGGAAAAGCACGGATAGGTGGATGGCTCCAGCTCCCGACTGCAAAGCGTTTCCTGATTGATCCAGTTCACGTCGAATCGGGCATAGAATCCCTTCATGTGCTCATAACAGGCATCAAAATTATATCGCTCGCCCTCAGCGGCCCAGCGCTCTGCCTGCTTGTAAATGGGAGAGTGGATCAGATTGTCTCCGCTTGCTGAAAATGTGACCGTGGTCACAACGGGCTGCGGCTCCGGTTCCGGTTCGACGGGAGCGTGGCTCTCCGGCACGGTACTGTCGTTCCATGGCTCTGTGGGCGGGCCGTCAGCCTTTTGCGAGGGTTTGAAGGCACCGCCCACCCCCAGACAAAACAGGGAAAGGCAGGCGACGAGCAGAATCCCCGCCGGGAGCAGCGGAAGGCTGCGTTCCTGACGGCGGCGGCGCGAGGAGAAAGGGACCGTGTTCTTTTCCATAGGGATCGACCTCCTGACAGGAGCGCCCGGAATAGCGCCCGGCAGATGCTGATCCCCGGGATATGGACCTTACAGCTCGGCGATCAGGTTACTCATATTGTACAGACCCGGCTCCTTTTTTGCAAGATAGATCGCGGCATTGATCGCGCCATTTGCAAAAATATTTCGGGAGTAGGCGGTGTGCTTGAGCGTGATGACCTCATCCGGGCCGCAGAACAGCACCTCATGATCCCCCACGATACTGCCGCCGCGCACCGAGCTGATGCCGATTTCCTTCGGATCGCGTTTTTCCCGTACCGCAGAGCGGTCATACACATAATGATAGGCGCCGTCGTTCTGCTCGTTGATGGCATCTGCCAGCATAAGGGCAGTTCCACTGGGGGCATCCAGCTTGTTATGGTGATGCTGCTCTACGATCTCGATGTCGTAGTTCGCGCCCAGAACGGCGGAAGCGCGCTTGCACAGCTCTGCCAGAACGTTGATGCCCATGGACATATTGGCGCTCTTGAACACCGGGACCATGCGCGAGAGCTGCACGATCTTGAGCTGAAGCTCTTCCGAAAGACCAGTAGTGCATACCACGATGGGCAATTTGTGCGCTTCGCAGTAGGATAGAGCCTTTTCCACCGCAGCGGGCGAACTGAAGTCGATGATCACGTCACCGTGACGCTCCAGTTTGTCCAGGCTGTCGTATACCGGGATGCCGTTCTGTTCGCCGTCTGCCAGGTCGATGCCCGCGACGACCTGACAGTCGGTGCGCTGCGCGATCATATCGCACAGTACATGTCCCATCCGGCCGCCAATGCCCTGAATAATAATATCCGTCATGTCATATTGTCCTTTCCGTCGTTGGTTTGCAGATGCGGCAAATGCCCGGAAGAGAGCCTCTTGCCGGGCATTTGCGCAGGAACGTTTATTCTTTGAGCAGACCAGCCGCACGCAGCACCTGTGCGATCTGTTCCTTGTGTGCATCACCCGGCTCGACCAGAGGCAGGCGGCACTCACCGGCGGCCCAGCCCAGCAGATTCATGGCGTACTTGACCGGGATGGGATTCACCTCGCAGAACATGGCGTCACACAGAGGCAGCATTTGCAGCTGCTTTGCACAGGCGGCCTTGGTGTCGCCGTCAAACCAGGCTTTGCAGCACTCATGCACCAGCTCCGGCGCGACGTTGGAGACGACACTGATGACGCCCTTGCCACCCAGCGACAGCAGAGGTACGATCTGGTCGTCATTGCCGGAGTAGATATTCAGCTCGTCGCCGCACAGCGCTGCGATCTTGGCGACCTGACCGATGTTTCCCGAAGCCTCCTTGATGCCATTGATGAGCGGATGGCGGCTCAGCTCCAACGCCGTCTCCGGCGCGATATTCAGGCCGGTGCGGGAGGGGACATTATACAGGATGACCGGGATCCCGCCCGCCTCTGCCATTGCCGTAAAGTGGGCGATGAGACCCGCCTGCGTGGTCTTGTTGTAATACGGCGTGACCATCAGCAGAGCATCCGCGCCGCATTCCGCAGCTTTGGATGCCAGCGCACAGCCGTGCGCCGTGTCGTTGGAGCCTGCGCCCGCAATGACAGGAACACGATGCGCGACCTTCTCCACTGTGTAGCGGATCGCCGCCAGCTGCTCCTCGTCCGTCATGGTGGAACACTCACCCGTAGTGCCGCAGATGACGATCGCGTCCGTGCCGCGGGCGATCTGGTCCTCGAGGATGCGGCCCAGCTCGTCAAAGTTGATGCTGCCATCCTCGTACATCGGGGTGATGATCGCCACGCCTGCACCGGTAAAAACAGGATGTTTCATGGGGTTATTCTCCTTTGTACGCAAGATCGATTGTTTAGGGGGATCAGTCGAAATAGCCCTTGGCCGCCAGCAGCTCGGCCAGCAGTACGCCGCCGCCGGCTGCGCCGCGCAGAGTGTTGTGGCTCATGCAGGCAAACTTGTAATCAAACAGAGTGTCCTCCCGCAGACGGCCGATGCAGACGGCCATGCCGTTCTCCGTGTTGCGGTCGAGCTTGGGCTGCGGACGGTCGGCCTCCTCAAAATAATGCAGGAACTGCTTGGGAGCGCTGGGCAGACCCAGCTCCTGGGCAGGGCCGCGGAAACCGGCCCAGGCTTCGAGCATCTGCTCCTTGGTGGGCTTTTTGTCAAAGCTGACGAAGACCGCGGCGGTGTGGCCGTCCGAGACGGGCACGCGGAAGCACTGCGCGGTGATGGTGGGACGCTCCGCATTGACGATCACATCGCCCTCGATATGGCCCCACAACTTGAGCGGCTCGCGTTCGCTCTTTTCTTCCTCGCCGCCAATGTAGGGGATCACATTGTCGATGATCTCCGGCATCCGGTCAAAGGTCTTGCCTGCGCCGGAGATCGCCTGATAGGTGCAGACCAGCGCTTTGCTTACGCCGAAATCCTTCATCAGCGGATGCAGGGCAGGGACGTAGCTCTGGAGGCTGCAATTCGATTTGACCGCGATAAAGCCGCGTTTGGTGCCCAGGCGCTTGCGCTGCGCAGGGATGATCTCGATATGGTCGGCGTTGATCTCGGGCACGACCATCGGAACATCCGGGGTGAAACGGTTGGCGCTGTTGTTGGAGACCACCGGGCACTCCGCCTTGGCGTAGGTCTCCTCCAGCGCCTTGATCTCAGCCTTGGGCATGTTGACCGCGCAGAAAATGAAGTCTACCTGAGCGGCGACCTGCTCTACCTGAGAGGCGTCCAGCACGACCATTTTCTTGACGCTCTCGGGCATCGGGGTCGCCATGGCCCAGCGGCTGCCCACGGCCTCCTCATAGGTCTTGCCTGCGCTGCGGCCGGAGGCGGCCAGTGTGGTCAGTTTGAACCAGGGATGATCCTCCAGCAGGGTAACGAAACGCTGTCCCACCATACCAGTGGCGCCAACGATGCCCACTTTATACTGTTTTTCCATTTCCAGCACCTTTCCTTTCAAAAAGCCAAATTCGCACAGAACGCGGCTTGCAATGCAGACGTTCCTGCAATATAATAGAATCCATTACACAGAAATTATGATAACATTGATGCGGCTCCCGTGTCAATCATCGGAAAGGCAAATGCAAAGCATGTTAAAAAAAGAATTTTGGTACGATTTACCCAAAGAACTCATCGCGCAAGAGCCTGCTGCGCCCCGCGATTCTGCCCGTTTGATGGTGCTGGACCGCGCCAATGCGTCTGTCGAGCACCGGATTTTTCGGGATCTGCCCGATTATCTGGAGCCGGGGGACTTGTTGGTCGTCAATAACTCCAAAGTGCTTCCTGCCCGTATCGTAGGCATCAAGCAGCCCACCGGTGCGGTATGTGAACTGTTGCTCCTGCGGCAGGTCAAGGGCGACCAGTGGGAATGCCTGGCCAAGCCCGGAAAACGGATGCAGCCCGGCACCCGGGTCAGCTTCGGGGACGGTACACTGACTGCCGTGGTGGACCGGACGCTGGAAGACGGCAACAAGTACGTTACATTTTATTATGATACAGAGACGCTTTATGAAAAACTGGATGAATTTGGCAAAATGCCGCTCCCGCCCTATATTACGAAGCAGTTGGAAGATCAGAGCCAGTATCAGACCGTCTATGCCAAAGAACTGGGCAGTGCCGCTGCGCCGACGGCCGGTCTGCACTTTACGCCTGAGCTGCTGGAGACTTTGCGCGCCAAAGGTGTTCGCATTGCCGAAGTAACGCTGCATGTGGGCCTGGGCACCTTCCGTCCGGTGCAGGAGGATGAGATCACCGACCACAAGATGCACAGCGAATGGTATTCCGTCAGCGAGGAGACCGCACGGCTCATTCAGGAGACCAAGGCGGCGGGCCGCCGGGTCATTGCGGTGGGGACGACGAGCTGCCGCACATTGGAGGCAGTGGCAGCGAAATATGGCGAGATCCGGCCGTGCAGCGGCAACACGGAGATCTTCCTCTATCCGGGCGTGGAGTTTCACTGCATCGACGGTTTGATCACAAACTTCCACTTGCCGGAAAGCACGCTCATTATGCTGGTTTCGGCTTTTTATGGCTACGATAAGACCATGCGCGCATACCAGACAGCGGTAAAAGAGCGGTATCGGTTTTTCAGCTTTGGCGATGCGATGCTCATAGTATGATACAGAATCCGCAGTTTTTGCGACAGATTGTATGCAGAGAAAACCAGACAAGTCAGAATGAACCGATGCTGATTATCATCGATGTGTGTTTATCAGCATAGCATGAAATGAAACAGCCCGATGGCCGAATCGCCACAGGGCTGTTTGTCATTCCATGATGAAAGTGTGTGCCAGACCGTTCTTGAACACGATAGTCTGAACCTTGGAGACCACACGGCCTACGCATGAAAAAGAATATCCAAAAGAGAAAAGATGTGGTATCTTAACGCCAAAAGGAGTTGAGAGTTATGTTCGCAGAACATTTTGTTTGAGGGATTGACAGACACGCGGCAGGCAGGAAAAGTAAAGTATAGCCTGCTGAAAATCATCGGAGCTATTTTCGCACTTCAGACAAGGCGGAGTCTCATGAGAGGCTCCGCCTTGTTTTATGC
>JBJERT010000125.1:0-1635 GCA_051882435.1 Faecalibacterium sp. | reverse complement strand
GCGGTCAGGGCCATGCCCAGCGCGACACCGGCCTGCGGCAGCAGGGTGATGCCCAGATGCTTCTGGATCGCCTGGCTGCAATGGGTCGCGCGGCAGCTCACATAAGAGCCGGAGATCTTGCCAAAAGAACGCAGCGCAATGAAGATCACGCCGATGAGCAGCACCATGGGGTTGCGCAGGATGTTCAGGTCCAGCTCCGCGCCGCTGAGCACGAAGAACAGGATGTTCACCGGCGACGTCCAGCGGTCCACGCGGTCCATCAGCTCTTCCGAAGTCGGGCAGATGTTGCAGAACACCGTGCCGGTCATCATGCAGACCAGCAGCAGCGAGAACCCGCAGTGTACCGGCCCGACGTTGAACTCCACCATGGACAGGCCTACGGTCAGCAGAACGAAGGCCACGGACAGCGCCATGCGCTTGGAACGGGAATGGAAATAAATCTCCAGCAGGTTGAGCGCAAAGCCTGCCAGCGCGCCCAGGCCGAGGGACAGCAGGATCTCCACGATCGGCTCCACGATTACGCTGATGGGGTCGATGCGGCCCTGCTCCAGCGCGTTGGCGATGCCAAAGGACACCGAAAAGACCACGAGGCCCACCGCGTCGTCGATGGCGACGACCATCAGCAGCAGCCGGGTCAGGGGGCCGTTGGCCTTATACTGCTTGACGACCATCAGCGTTGCGGCCGGAGCCGTGGCGGCCGCGATGGCGCCCAGCGTGATGGCCGAGGACGCCGAGATCATATCCGGCCGCAGGAAGTGCAGCAGCATCAGGCCCGCGTCCACGATGAGCGTGGTGAAAACGGCCTGCAAAATGCCTACCGTGACGGCCTGCCGGCCCATGGTCTTGAGTGCGCTGACGCGGAACTCGTTGCCGATAACAAAGGCGATGAAGCCCAGCGCCACCTGCGTGACGATCTTATAGCTGTCCACATCGGACAGGGTGGCAAAGCCGATGCCGGGGATACTCAGCCGCCCCAGAAAGAACGGGCCGAGCAGCAGGCCCGCGATCAGATAGGACGTGACCGCAGGCAGGTGGACTGCCTTGGCCGCACGGGACATCAGCAGCCCGGCGATCAGGGCGACAGAAAGACAAATCAAGATCTGTTCCATAGTAGTGTGTTCGGAAAAGCCGCAATCAATGGGAAAAAGAGCCTTTCTTTCGGAAAACCTCCTGTCATGAAATATGCCGCCGCAGAGGAATCGCTCCTCTGTGGTCTGCACCAAATTATACTACGAAGACCTGCGGAATGCAACGCTGCTTTGGACAAAGTGCAGTAAAATTTGATGCTCTTTTTATGCATTTTTCACCCGTCTGGGGTACAAAAACGCCCCGGGGCGTCGGCTCCGGGGCAATTCGTAAAAAATCAGTGCCGAAACAGCGGCGGATGTGGTATACTGGCAGAGCAGGATGCAAAAGGGAGGCCAAAATGGAACAGACGCACGAGGTTTTGAAGAAGGTTTTTGGATACGACAGCTTCCGCCCCGGGCAGGAGCCGATCGTGGACCGGCTGCTGGCCGGGCAGGATGTGCTGGCCGTGATGCCCACCGGCGCGGGCAAATCCATCTGCTACCAGGTCCCGGCGCTGCTGCTGCCGGGCATCACGCTGGTGGTGTCGCCGCTGGTCAGCCTGATGAA
>JBJERT010000124.1:2471-7565 GCA_051882435.1 Faecalibacterium sp. | reverse complement strand
CGGCCCACACATCCGTGTGGGCCAAATTTTTTCTATGCAAGGCGGCGGGCACCTTTTGCGCGCTCCCGCGCGCGGGGGCTGCGCCCGCGTTGCAGTAGAGCAAAGCCTCCCTCTATGAGGGAGGTGTCATCGCGCAGCGATGATGGAAGGAGTTCCGTTGCAGTGACTCCTCCAGTCGCCTACGGCGACAGCCCCCTCATAGAGGGGGCCTATTCGCGCTAAATGTATGGATTATGATTGAAACAGCGCGCAGAAACAAAAAATCCCGCACAGAGCACTCTGTGGGGGATTTTTTACATCGCAAAAACAGGATCAGAACAGCTTCAGCTCATCCTTGTCCGCAAACGCGGCGCCCGCAAAGCCTGCGGCTTCGAGCTGGGCGAACTGCTTGCCCAGCTTCTTGCCCTGTGCCAGCACGGTGACCTGATAGGTCTCGCGCAGGGCGGCAGCTTTTTTCAGAACAGCAGGGAAATCCGCGCCCTTACCGTAAAGCAGGGCCAGACGGGGCTTTGCACCGGGGATCTGGTAGCCCTGCTCCAGCAGGATGCCGCAGACGCGCTCGAAGCCGATGGAGAAGCCCACCGCCGGGACCTGCTGGCCCAGGAACTTGCCGACCATGTTGTCGTAGCGTCCGCCGCCGGCCACCGCGCCGCTGAACTGCGGGCAGGTGATCTCAAAGACCATGCCGGTATAGTAGCCCTGTCCGCGCACGAGGCTGGGGCAGTAGGCTACCTGATAGCGTCCTTCTGCCAGCGCGTTCGCGGCGGAAAGAACATATTTGAGGTCGTCCGCAATGGCGGGGTCGGCACAGCGCCCGGCCACCGCGTCCAGCGTGACCTCTCCGGCCGCAATGAACTCTGCCAGCGCATCGACGGCAGAGGCAGGCATCTGCTTTTCGGTCAGCTCCGCCTTGACCCCTTCCGCGCCGATCTTGTCCATTTTATCGAAGGTGATGCACACGGAATCCAGCGTCTCCGGGGCAAAGCCCATGCTCTCCAGCATCCCGCGCAGGATACGGCGGTCGTTGATGTTCACCGTAAAGCCGGTGAAGCCGATATTCAGCAGCGCACGGGTGGTCACGTCGATCAGCTCCACCTCCGCGTTGGGGGAGGCGTCGCCCAGGATATCGATGTCACACTGCACAAACTCCCGCAGACGGCCCTTCTGCGGGCGCTCGGCGCGGAACACGCGGTCGGTCTGGATGACCTTGAACGGAGAAGGGAGCTTGTCGCGGTTGGCCGCATAATAGCGGGACAGCGGCAGGGTCAGGTCGTAGCGCAGGCCCATGTCCGAAAGCTCTTTCGGGTCGCCGGAGTCCAGCGCCGCGTTCAGCTTTTCGCCGCGCTTGAGCACTTTGAAGATCAGATTCAGGTTGTCGCCGCCGTCGGACTTGTCCAGATTCTCCATGTCTTCCAGCATCGGCGTGGAAATGCGTTCAAAGCCGGACGCACGATAGGTCTCCAGAATTTTGCCCTGGATGTAGTCGCGCAGGCTCTGTTCAGCGGGCAGCAGATCGCGCATGCCCTTCAAGGCTTGAGTTTTCATGGTTTTCCCCTCTCTGTGGATGTAGTGTCAGAAATCACGGTCCTTTTACCATCCTCATTATAAAGGTTTGATGCCGTTTGTCAACGGGGGAAGAAGCGCCTGACTCTGTGAGCCGGGCGCAGCCCCCGCGCGCGGGAGCGCGCAAACGCTGGCTGCCCATCTCCCGGCTCCTATAAAACCCTCTGCAAAACGCGAATGCGTTTTGCGACTGAAAAGTTTTTTCGGTTCCTTTTTTTCAAAAAAGGAACAAAACCCCCGTTCTGAATAATCCCCCGCTTTTCTGTTATTTTAACAGTATGCGAAAAAGGAGGGCGGTGCCTATGGGAAAGCGCGGTCCGCTGGTGCTGGCGGCGGGGGCAGCCATTCAGGTGTTGACGGGGATCCCCGCAGCGTGGGGCGTGTTCCAGCAGCCAGTCATGGAGGAATACGGCCTCAGCGAGCAGGGCGCTGGCTATGCGTTCAGCGTGCTGATCGCGGCATTTGGCGTGGGCTGCGTGCTGGGCGGCTTCTTGCAGGACCGGCACGGCCCCCGCTGCGCGGCGCTCTGGGGCACGGCACTGCTGTGCGGCGGGCTGTTCGCGGCCGCGTGGCTGCCGGAGGCGTGGGGCATGGCATTTTTTGCGGTGTTCAGCATCCCGGCGGGGCTGGGCACGGCATTCCTGTACCCTTCCATCCAATCCTGCGCGCAGAAATGGTATCAGGACCGCAAGGGGCTGGCCACCGGCGTGATCGGCGGCGCAGTGGGGCTTTCGGGCGCGTTCCTGACCCTTTTCGTGCGGGGCGCGCTGGCGGGCTTTGGGCCGGTGCAGGGCATTCGGGGCGCGTTCTGGGCGCTGGGGGCGCTCTCCCTGCCGGTGTGTCTGGCGGGCAGCGCACTGCTGGCCGACCCGCCCGGCACCGCGTCACAATCCGCCCGTCAGCCCTCGAATGGCCCGGACCTCGGCCCTCGGCAGATGCTCCGCACCCGCCAGTATTGGCTCTGTTCCGGGGCGGTGTGCGCCTCCACCCCGGCGGTGCTGCTGTTCAGCCCCATCATCCTCAAGCTGGGGATGGAGCGCGGGCTGGATGAGCAGGCTGCGCTCTGGTCCGTGGTGCTGGGCAGCGTGGGCAGCGCGGCAGGCCGCCTGCTGATGCCGATGCTCAGCGACAAGATCGGCCGCAGACAGACCGACCTGCTCCTGTTCGGCACCTCGCTGGGGCTTTCGGGGGTGTTCTGGTTCGCCCGCGGGTGGGCGGTCGTGGCGGTGTACGCCGGGCTGACCTTCTGCTATTCGGCGCTGGCGGCGGTGCTGCCCGCGCTCTCCACCGACCTGTTCGGCCTGCCCCATGCAGGCGTGAACTATGGGTTCCTGGCGCTGGGCCAGAGCGTGGGCAGCCTGCTCTTTCCACTGGCGGCCAACCTTCTGGCGCTGGAAAATGGGCGCCACATCCTCGCCATGGCCGGGGCCGCGGCGGGCTTTGCGGCCATCTGGGCGCTGCGCCCGGTGCAGGGCCGCGGAGCAGCGGAAAAACCGCTCTGACACATTTGACAAAAAATTGACGACCTCAGGATAAAATGCAGACAAACCGCTGGCGGGCGCAAAACTTCCCTTGAAATGGCGCGCACTTTTTGCGCGAAACGTCTTGCAAATTCCGCCAGCTTTCTCTATAATAAAATCATGCGTGGTAGAACCGGATAAGGCGCTGACAAGAAGGCGGCGCACCCGGCCCATGCGCAGCGGAACGGTACGGGAGCGCGCCCGCGGCGGGCCTTGCATCTGGCAGGGGGCCCGGCGGGAGCAGGCCGGTCAGCCGCGCCGCGGCGCAGCAATTTGTCAAAAGGAGAGTATGATTATGACCTATTCGCAGCAAGTCCAGAACATGTGCCCGATCACCAAAGGTCCTAAGCATGGTCCCGCCCCCATCCCCGAAGAGGGTGCATGGGTCAAGGCTTATGAGATCAAGGACATCAGCGGCTATACCCACGGCGTGGGCTGGTGCGCCCCCCAGCAGGGCACCTGCAAGCTGTCCCTGAACATCAAGAACGGCGTCATCGAGGAAGCTCTGGTGGAGACCATCGGCTGCTCCGGCATGACCCACTCCGCCGCTATGGCGGGCGAGATCCTGCCCGGCAAGACCATCCTCGAGGCTCTGAACACCGACCTGGTGTGCGATGCCATCAACGTGGCCATGCGCGAGCTGTTCCTGCAGATCGTCTACGGCCGCAGCCAGACCGCTTTCTCTGAGGACGGCCTGCCCATCGGCGCAGGTCTGGACGACCTGGGCAAGGGCCTGCGCTCCATGACCGGCACCATCTTCTCCACCCGCGAGAAGGGCGTGCGCTACCTCGAGCTGACCGAGGGTTACATCAACAAGCTGGCCGTGGACGAGAACAACGAGGTCATCGGCTATCAGTTCGTCAAGCTGGGCAAGATGATGGAGGATATCCGTCACGGCAAGACCCCCAACGAGGCTTACGAGAAGAACGTGGGCACCTATGGCCGCTTCAGCAAAGAGCAGGGCGCGGTCAAGTACATCGACCCGCGTGAGGAATAAGAGAGGAGGAACAACTCATGGCAACTTTTGAATCTATGGATCGTCGTATGCCCAAGATCGAGGCATGCCTGAAGGCCAATGGCCTCGAGTCTCTGGACGCCTGCAACGAGATGCTCCTCGCAAAGGGCATCGACTGCGACAAGATCGTTCGCGGCGTGCAGCCCATCTGCTTTGACAACGCTGTCTGGGCCTACACTCTGGGCACCGCCATCGCTGTCAAGCGCGGCCTGACCGACGCAGCCGCCTGCGCCTCCGCCATCGGCGAGGGCCTGGAGGCTTTCACCATCCCCGGCTCCGTCGCCGAGCAGCGCAACGTCGGCCTGGGCCACGGCAATCTGGGTGCCCGCCTGCTGAGCGAGGACACCACCTGCTTCGCTTTCCTGGCTGGCCACGAGTCCTTTGCCGCCGCTGAGGGCGCCATCGGCATCGCCCGCACCGCCAACAAGGTGCGCAAGACCCCGCTGCGCGTCATCCTGAACGGCCTGGGCAAGGACGCCGCCTACATCATCTCCCGCATCAACGGCTTCACCTATGTGCAGACCGAGTATGATATCCCCACCCAGACCCTGACCGTCGTTAAGGAGATCCCCTTCTCCACCGGCGAGCGCGCTGCTGTCCGCTGCTACGGTGCCAACGATGTCATGGAGGGCGTTGCCATCATGAAGAAGGAGGACGTCCAGTGCTCCATCACCGGCAACTCCACCAACCCTGTCCGCTTCCAGCATCTGGTCGCCGGCACCTATAAGAAGTGGGCCAACGAGAACGGCAAGGAGTACTTCTCCGTCGCTTCCGGCGGCGGCACCGGCCGTACCCTGCACCCCGATAACGTGGCCGCAGGCCCCGCCAGCTACGGCCTGACCGACTCTCTGGGCCGCGTCCACGGCGACGCCCAGTTCGCCGGTTCCTCCTCCGTGCCTGCGCACGTTGAGATGATGGGCCTGATCGGCATGGGCAACAACCCGATGGTCGGCGCTACCGTCGCCTGCGCTGTCGCGGCTGCTCAGGCCAACGCCT
>JBJERT010000124.1:0-2371 GCA_051882435.1 Faecalibacterium sp. | reverse complement strand
GGCGTTCAGCTCCCCTGCCCTGCGCATCGGAAAGTCATGGCCCGCATGCGGCAGCAGGACGGTGCGGCAATGGGGATTCCGCGCAAAAAAGGAAAGGCCCCGTTTGATGTCCCCCACCTCCCCACTGCCGCAGACAGCCAGCATCGGGAGCGACAACTCCCGATATCCCGCAAGGTCCGCCCGCCGCAGCGTATGCGCAAAAAACGATTCGTAGACCTCCGGCGTAAGCCGTGCCGCATCCTGTGCCATGCGTTCGGCCTGGGCGGGCGTATAATGCCAATACCGGCCTTGCAGCCGCACCAGAGGCTTGCAATGGAGCATGGGCGTCCCCATGCGGGCAAATGAGCAATACAGCCGCGTTTCCATCGGCGAAGGGTCGAGCCAGACGCTGAGCAGGACCGCGCAGGAGAACCATTCCGGCCGTGCGCAGGCCAACAAAGCCGCTTGCTGGCCGCCCAGCGAATGCCCCATCAGGCCGAGCTTTCGGTGCAGCGGGTCGCGGGCGCGCAGAGCTTCCGCCAGCTCCAGCAGCTCCTGATGCTGTGCCTGCGGCTCATAGCAGACCTCCACCGCCTGCCCCGCTCCGGCCAGATGCGGGATGACCAGATGATACTGCCGGGACAGGCTGTCATACAGCCCGGCAAAGGTATCCAGCGCCGCCGCACCGTGCAGAAGCAGCAGTGTGGGAGCCTCGGATGCTCCATATTCATCATAGACAAGCATGGCACTTCTCCTTCATAAACTGTTCAATGGCATGGTTGACCTGCCCGGGGTTGTCCCGGTTGGAATAATGCCGCGCATTTTTTACCCATTGGAGCGGGTACCCGGTACACCTTGCCCATTCCTTGCAGTAGGCCTTTACCTTTCCGCTGCTGTCATGGTCGCCCACGAGGATGAGCACCGGGAACGCAAACGATACATCCCGGTTCTCACGGATGAACTGCCTGTACGCCACATCCATCTGCGCTGTGATATCCGCCTTAGAAAGCGGCGCGAGCATTTTTTGCATGCTCTCATAGGCATCCTGCGTCATGGAGATCGAACGCACCATGCTCCAGCGCAGAAGTCCCTCCGGGAACCAGCCCGCCATGGCTGCGGCCCGTTCCAGCCACCAACGGTCGGACCGGGAATAGTAGCGCAGTCCCAGCGGGGTCGTGTCCAGCGCCACAAACCCCCGTACCTGTTCCGGCCAGCGGGCTGCAAAATGCTGACACGGATAGCCCCCCAGCGACATCCCCACAAAGAACGCCGACGAAATATGCTCTATTTGTAATATTTCATGCAAAATATCCGCTGTGTCGTGGTAAGTAAACCCTTTGTAGGGTCGTGAAAGCCCGTGCAGCGGCAGATCCAGCAAGATCTGCGTGGCCCTGCCCGAAAAATATTCCACCTGCCGCTCGAACATCGTGTGATCCGCCGTCAGTCCGTGGATCCAAACGATGCACTCCGCTCCCGGCCCGGCGCGGTCGATCCAGTAATGTACCGTTCCGCCCTGAGCGGTCATTTGTCTGTGTTCCATCCCAGTCCCCCCTGTCGTCCGTAAAGCGTTTTCCAGAGCGCCAGAAACCGCTCCATGCCTTGCTCGATCTCGTCCGGGTCCAGCCGACCATCGCGGCAGCACTGCATCAGAAATCCATCCGATGCGCAGACGATCTCGGTGTACATCCAGTGCGGGTCGATATCCGGCCTCAGCCGGGAGGTGTCCATCCGTTCCAGAGCCAGCCGCTCACTGCGCAGGTTCTCCTGCGCAAAGCTGCGCCGGACCGCTTCCCGCACTTCCGGATCCTGCTCATAGTAAGCCCGCAGGGAAAACAGATACAAATACGGAAATCGGCGCATCAGGCCGCATTTGGCCCGCAGACTGCGCTCCAGCATCTCAAAAAAGTCGTCCGTCTCCAACACCTTCTCCGCACGCGAGGCCCGCCGGGTGCAGTCGATAGCATGTTCCCACAAAAAGAGGTACAGCTCCCGCTTGCTCCCAAAGTAATGAAACAGCAGCGATTTGGAGATGCCGCCAGCCGCCGCGATGCCGGACATCGGCGCTTTTTTGTAGCTGTTCTCCGCGAACACCCGATAGGCCGCGTTCAGGATGTTCTTCTGCTTCGCGCGGGGCAGCGCAAAAAACTTTTCGTTCATACAGTCCCCCTTTTGTTGACCGCTCCGGTCATCCTGACACAAGTATACGTCCGTTGACCGATTTTGAAAAGGGGTGCGCTGCAACGAACTCCCCTAGTCACCTGCGGCGACAGCCCCCTCAAGGAGGGGGCCTTTTGCTGCGCAGCCAGAAGATGGAGCGAAAGGCCGCCTCTCAAACAGCCAAGGATCACCCTACTGCAACGCGGGCGCAGCCCCCGCGCGCGGGAGCGCGCAA
>JBJERT010000123.1:0-1648 GCA_051882435.1 Faecalibacterium sp. | reverse complement strand
CAGGAAGAGCGAAATACGTGAGTTTGGGGCAACAACAGACGAACTGCTGGAATTGTCGGATTGGCTCGTTTCGGCAGGATGTGAATTCGTTCACGATGGAGAAGGCTTCCGCGGACAAGCTACGGTAGGCAATGTCCGTCGCTTCTAGAGCAAAACATGGATCAGCGCATTTCTGGATAAGAATGCTCGTATAATTCCGCGTCAGGTCTCCGGCTGCAATGCTACAGGAATGGGGATTGCCCCGGATTCGGCAAATGGGTGGCGATCCACAACAGCATACTGTCAGATTCCAGCGCGCCTGCCCAGAAAGCGTCCCGCTGCGCTGTAATCTTTTCGGAGGAAAAGTCCCCGGTATTCGGAATAGACGCCTTTTGAATAGGCGTTGTTTGTCTCGCTTCTCTTCCTGGTTTTACGGCAAAGGCACTCAGTGCAACAACATCATATTTTTCCATCATTCGTACCTTCCTTACACCCGCTTGAGCCAGAAGAAGCCCTGGGCGGGAATGGTGATGGCCGAAATATTCATTGTTTCGCCGGTGAGCAGATTCAGATAGGTTCCGCCGCTGCGCAGCGCGCCGGCTGTTTTCGGCTCGTTGCTGAAATTGAACAGTCCCAGCAGCTGCTCCCCGTCCAGGCTGCGGATGATGCCCAGAATCGCTTTGTCCCCGGTGTCCAGGGTTGCCGCTTTCGCATCGCAGGAGAAAGCGTTCTCCCTTGCGCGAAGCTTTTCCAGTCGGGACAGCGCCGAGAAAATCCGGTTTTCGCAGGTACCGGGCTGCTCTGCCCGGGCGGCAGCGGCCCAGTCCATTTTGCCCCGGTGGAGATACCGGGAGTCTGCGGCCTTGTTTTTATCGGCGTGGTAGCTGTCGTCGTTGCGCTGGCCGATTTCGTCACCGGAGTAAAGCACCGGGATGCCGGACTGCATGAACATATAAGCGTGGAGCATCACCACAGCGTCAATGGCCCGGTCTATCGCTTCGGGCTTTCCGGACTCCAGCGCCGCCTGCAGGCCGCACAGAGAAGCGGTGGTTCCGCAGAGCCGGGCATCTCCGGTCACGAGGTCTTCGTTATAGAGTTCGCCCCGGCTGCTGCTCAGCCCCCGGAGACCCCGGAAGTAATCGTTCAGATACGCCTTGTGGGGCCGCTCCTCCATGCCGAACCGGCGCAGGGAATCGTAATCCAGTCCCCAGCCGATGTCGTCATGGCAGCGCAGGTAGTTGAGGAAAACGTATTGCGTCGGCAGAGCAAACACCTTGTCCAGCTGCTCCCGCAGAAGGGTGGTGTCCCGGGTGGCCACGGTGTGCCAGGTGGTTGCCATGGTGGTCACGTTGTAGAGCATGTGGCACTCGGGCTTCTCCACGGTGCCGAAATAAGGCACCACCTTGCTTGGCTCCATGACCACCTCGCCCAGCAGCAGGACGCTGGGACAGACGATCTCGCCGATCATGCGCATCATCCGCACGATGGTGTGCACCTGCTTCAGGTTCCGGCAGGAGGTGCCCAGCTCCTTCCAGATGTAGGGCACGGCATCAATGCGGATGATGTCGATGCCCCGGTTGGCAAGGTAGAGGAAATTCGCCATCATCTCATTGAACACCCGGGGATTGCGGTAGTTTAAGTCCCACTGGTAGGGATAGAAGGTGGTCAT
>JBJERT010000122.1:0-7618 GCA_051882435.1 Faecalibacterium sp. | reverse complement strand
CCTGCCAGAACCGCGCGGAGTTTTTCCGCATAGCCGCCCTTAAAATACAGGCAGGCCGCCGGGTCGCAGGCCATGAGATCGGAGCCGCCGGTCAGGCCCAGCGCGCAGGCACGGCAGCCCGCCCCGCAGCGCATACGGAACGCACAGGTCCCGCACTGGGGATTCTGTCGGAAAAGCTCCTCCAGCCGGGTGTCGATCAGCCGCAGATAGGCGCTGTCCGAAAGGCCTTTTTGCAGCCCTGTCTCCGTGACCAGCGGATAATCCCGCTGGACAGCGTCGAACGAGGACAAGGACATGCAGGGCAGCATCCGCCCCTCGGGGGAGAGATAGAGTTGGCTGCGCGCATGCCCGCATACCGTCATGCGGGCACAGTCCATCCCCTCGGGGTGTTTCTCAAAGGGGATGCTGTATCGCCCGGTGCCCTTCTGGCCCCAGAAGAGCGCGCCCAGCATCAGGTCCAGAGGAGCGCCATCCTCAAAGTAATGCGGCAGATATTCCAGATACAGATCAAACAGCTCCTGCGTCCCGATGCTGGCGTTTTCTCCGGTCGTGCGGAGCCAAAGCTCGGTCTCGCTGACGGGATTGACCTTGCAGTTCCTGACATGGTGGGCGGCCAATGTGTTCAGGCTCCGGCGGAGCAGGTGCTTGTTTTTCTGATGCAGGCACAGCTCGCTGCCGGTGGGAAAACCCCGCGCATAACACAGGTCAAACGCGCGCAGCACACTCTCCCCCGCGTTGGGGATGCCTCGCAGCCAGTCGTGCATGCCCTCGTCGCCGTCGTAGCTCATGTTGAACTCCGGCCGCTGACCGTACCGTTCCAGCATATCCAGCAGGCGGTCATTCACAAGGCTCCCGTTGGAATAGATCTGTGTAATGACCATCCTGCGCTCGGTCAGCTCCCGCACGATGTCCTCAAAGTCGCTGCGCACCAGCGGCTCCCCGCCGGTCAGGGAGACTTTTGTCACGCCGCATTCGTCCAGCTGACGCAGGATGTCCAGAATGGTCTCGTGGGGCAGCTCCCCGAGTTTGGCCTCCGGGGCCGACATGTAGCAATGACGGCAGCGATAGTTGCATCTGCCGGTGATGGACCAGTGGACCGATTCAATATAGCGGTTCAGGAATCTGCGGTACCGCTGGTCTGGGTTCAGCTCTTCGCCGTAACCGCAGGGCCGGATGATGCCCTGCCGTTCCAATTCCGGGAACAGCGCCCGCACCTCCTCCGGGTAAAGCGGCAGGGAACAATCCGTACACCCATCGCAGAGCGACAGCGCCCAGAAGGTCGTCCTGTCCAAAAAGACGGTCCGGTTCTCCGGGCGGCGCAGCAGCGCATACGGCAGCTTTTCATAGCCCCGCAGACAGAACGGCTCGTTCAAACGATAGAAGCAGCCCATAGTTCCTCCTTTTCCGGCATCCGGGTGCCGCTGATGCGCTCAACTGCCCAGGTTGGTCGCACCCGCTCCCGCCGCTACACAGACGCAGCCGCCCTTGCTCCAGTTGTTTTCCAAAAGGTCTTCCGCCAGCAGGCCCTGCGACGAATGCCTGGGCAGGAAGGTCGTGGCCTTTTTCCTTTCCCTCAGGCTCCCGGCGCCGCCAAGGAAGCAGACGCACTTCAGGCCGTCGCCGGCACCGTAGCCCGCGACAGAACAGCCGCATCCACCGCCGCCCGTCACGGCATTCAGCTCGTCGTCATCCAGCTCCTCCTGCGGGATCTGGAGATCGTCTTCGGTCAGCTCGACGCCGTATTCTTTCAGCAGAGCCGCAGCATTTTCAATGAGCTGGCTGCCCGCCTCTGAGGCACAGGCCGAAAGCTGTTCGGACAGCTGGGGGTGTTCCTGAAGCAAAGTCGTGATCTGATCGATCGTTTCTTTTTTCATAGGGGGCCTCCTTTGTTTTTATAAAAAATTTTCAGGTCGAAAAAGGGTTTCCGTCTGGTGATACTCCCGGCTTCCGGGAAATGTTACAGATAGTTCGGAAATTTTTCCGTTCCTTCCCAAATGCAAAAACCGCACAAACCCGCGGCAGAAAATTTGTCGATCACGCCGCTTGACAAGCCCGACAGGAGCCGCTAATGTAAAAAGAAAACATTTTTGGTTTTGGAAAGGAGCGATCCAGTATGAAATCGCTGATCCTCGCCCTCGCGCTCTCGCTGCTCATCGGCAGACCGGGGGCATCGTTTTTCGTCCGGCCCGCCGCGCAGGCCAAGGACACTGTGACCGCGCGGATGGAGCAGATGACCCTGCGGGAAAAGGTCGGGCAGCTGTTTCTGGTGCGGCCGGATGCGCTGGACCTGACCCAGACGCAGGAACAGATCAACGACGCCTACACCCCCGGCGTCACGGAGATGACCGACGCGCTGCGGGACACCCTGAAAGAATATCCCGTGGGCGGCGTAGTGATGTTCGGCAAGAACCTGACCAGCCCGGAGCAGATCCGCCGCTTCAACGCAGCGTGGCAGGAGGCCGCCGAAACGCCCATGTTCCTTGCGGTGGACGAGGAGGGCGGCCGCGTGGCGCGGCTGGCCAACAGCTCCGGCTTTGACCTGCCCCGCTACCAGAGCGCTGCCGCCGTGGAGGATACCGCAGAGATGGGCCGCACCATCGGCGCCTATCTCCGGGAGTATGGCTTCAATGTGGATTTCGCCCCGGTGGCGGACGTGAACTCCAACCCGGATAATCCGGTCATCGGCACCCGCTCTTTCTCGAACAACGCACAGGAAGTGCGGGAAAAGGCCGCGGCAATGGCGCTTGGCCTGATGGAACAAGGGATCCTACCGGTCTACAAGCACTTCCCCGGCCATGGTGATACCTCGGAGGACAGCCATCTTCAGCTTGCGGCCCTGCATAAGACGGTCGAGGAGCTGCGCACGGTGGAGTGGCTGCCGTATCGGGACCTGTGCCTCCCGGCTGTGATGGTGGGGCACATCGCCGCACCGGAAGCCGGTGTGGATGGCCCCGCTTCGCTGTCCTATACCGCTGTCACGGAATGGCTGCGGGGAGAACTGGGCCACGAGGGTCTGGTCATCACGGATTCGCTGGCGATGGGCGCCATTACACAGACGTATACGCCCGGCGAGACTGCTATAAAGGCGATCCAGGCCGGAGTGGATATCGTGCTCATGCCTGCCGATCTGTGCGAAGCCTTCGACGCCGTGGTGGAAGCCGTAGAGCGCGGCGATATCTCCGAAAGCCGCATCGACGAGAGCGTCCGCCGCATCCTGACCGCAAAACAGCAGCTTGGGCTGCTGTGAGCCGGTCAACCGAATCAGCCCAAAAACAAAAATCCATTGCAGAAAGCGGGACTCCTGCCTTCTGCAATGGATTTCTTTTTTCGTACTGTCTCAGGCTCGGGCGGGGTCGGCGTTCTGGGCTGCGCGGGCGATGGCGGCCAAAAGCTGGACCAGACGTTTGTCGTCGACCTGTCCGCTGTTGTTGGCGAAAGCATAATAGCTGCCCTGTACGCAGAAGGACAAAAGGATCCTGCGCACCGGGTCGTTCCAGAATCCCGGGTCGGTTTTTTCCACCCGCTCCCGGAGGGACTGCTCCAGCCGGTTGATGAACAGAGACTGGCGAGTATCCGAAAACAGAATGGTCACCTCACGTTTGTTTTCTCCAAAGGCGCGGAACAGCTCCTGCGTCAGCCACTCGGTCCGGTCGCAGAAATCGCTGGCTCTGAGCTGGGACAGCCCGTCCAGCACGGTTTCCACCAGCTCATCCTCCAATGCGCCCGCCAACGCGTAGATATCCTGATAGTGCGCATAAAATGTGGATTTATTGATGCGGGCCAGGTCGCACAGCTCCTTGACGCGGATCTTTTCCACAGGGCGCTGTGCGCGCAGCTCCATAAAGGCCTGTTTGATGGCGCGCTCGGTCTTTTCCACCCGGATATCCACAAAATCCACCTCTTTCCCACTTCCGTCGTTTTTCCAACAGTTTTCCGGTTTTGCTGATAGACAAGTCCCGGCAGGGGACCTATACTTTGGGTAAGAGCTACTCCCGCCGGTAGAGGATGCCCTGCGCATCCAGCGCGGCCTCGATGCGGCGAAAGGTCGGCTCATCCGGGCAGCGCAGCGTGTGCAGATGCACGCCGCCGGTCATGCGGCTGAGCAGGCATTCGGGTGTGCTGCCCGCCTGCTGCATAAAAGCGTCCACATCATAGCGGCTGGCCAGATTCAGGTTCCCGCGCAGCTCGCCGTAAAGGGCGTTTTCCACAGCCACATCTACCACCACGCCCCCATGGTCTACCACCGTATACAGCTCGTCGCGCATCTGCTCGGCGGTGCGGTGGACGCAGGCCAGGATGCCCGTGTAGCCCCGGGCTGCCGGATGGAGCTGATAGCCGCGGGGGGTCGCGTCGATCTGAGCGCCTGCAGCGCGCAGCAATGCTACATCCCCTACCACGATCTGGCGGGAGACCCCCAGCTCCGCTGCCAGCGCACTGGCGCTCAGCGGCACGGCCGACGCGGTCAGCCGTTTCAGGATCGCCTCGCGGCGCTGTACAGCATTCATGTTCTCCTCGGTCCCTTCTTGTTGACATCTATCTTTTATTGTACCAGAATCCAGCGCGTTGCGCAAGCCGCGGCGTGCTCTTTTCCGGGGGCGCAGCCCCAGCGCGCGGGAGCGCGCAAACCGGTGCCTTAAACCTTCGCAAACAAAAAATTTGGCCCACACGAATGTGTGGGCCGTGTGAAAAGCTTTTTCGGTTCCTTTTTCTCGAAAAAGGAACAAAAAGGAATAACCCCCTCAGCGTCTCACCCGCAGGATGGTCGCATAGTTCGCAGGCAAAGATACCTTCATGCGGCCCCACGCAAGCTCTGTCTCCACGGTCTGGCTCCCCAGGCAGTCGGCCAGCAGGTCCTCTGCGCCGGATGCCTCCACCGGGAGCTGGAACTCCAGCTTCGCGGGGGCGTCGTCGTTGTTCAGCACGACCACTACTGCCTCGCCGTTCCATACGCGGGCAAAGGCGTACTGCCGGGTCGTGAGCTGCAATTCCTTCACCTCGCCCTCGCTCAGGGCAGGCAGCTCCGCCTTGAGGCGGCCCAGCGCGGCGTACAGACTGGTGACCGGGTTCGTCTCCATTGCATCGGCAAAATCCTCCAGCTCCAGAGCCGGGCGCAGCGGCCAGTCGCTCCCACGCTGCTTTTTCCCTTCGATGCCAAACTCCGACCCATAATACAGAGAGGGCACGCCCCACAGCGTATAGACCAGAATGGCGATGTGCCGCAGATATGCTTTGTTGTTCAGCTTGTTGGGCAGGCGGTCCACGTCATGGTTGTCCGAAAAGTTGTAGAGCTTCGTTTTGCCGCACAGCCCCTGCAGCCGTCGCATGGTGTGAGCGATCTCAAAGTAATTGTGATCGTTGTGTCCGCTCCACAAGCCCTTGTGCAGCTCGTAGTTGGTCACCGAATGCAGCATCTGCGGATTGGCCCAGCGGCTGTAATCGCCATGGATGACCTCGCCCATAAGCCAGAAATCCGGTTTGACCTCGTTGGCCACGGTGCGCAGCCCCCGCATGAAATCAAAGTCCAGCACATCCGCCGCGTCCAGCCGGATGCCGTCGATGTCGAACTGCTCCACCCAAAAGCGCACCGTCTCATAGTGATACTGCTGCACCTCCGGGTTGCGCTGGTTCAGCTTGACCAGCAGGTTGAAGCCGCCCCAGTTCCCATAGGAAAAGCCATCGTTGTATTCGTTGTTGCCCCAGAAGTTCACGTCGCAGAACCAGTCACGGTAGCGGGCACCCTCGCGGTGGGCTTTCAGGTCCTGAAAAGCGAAAAAGTCCCGGCCCACATGGTTGAACACACCGTCCACGATGACCCTCTGGCCCCGCGCATGGCAGGCCGCCACAAAATCGCGGAACTCCTCATTGGTGCCCAGCCGCCGGTCCACCCGGCGATAGTCCACCGTGTCGTAGCCGTGGGTCCCGCTCTCGAACAGCGGGCCGATATAGAGGGCCGTGCAGCCCAGAGCCGCCGCGTGGGCCGCCCAGGCGTTCAGCTTCTGGAACGCGCCGGGGGTGGGCTGGCCGTCGTTCTCGTGTCTGCATCCGCACAGCCCCAAAGGATAGATGTGATAAAATACCGCATTGTCATACCAAGCCATGTTTGTTCCGCTCCTGTTCCGTTTCGTTCTGCTGCATCTCGGATGCAGTGGCCTCAGTATATCACAAATTTCTCCATTTGTGTGAATTTTTACTAATTTTTATCAATTTTTTCTTTTCGAACCATCCAAACTGTCGTATCATCGTCCCTATCGTATCCACTGCCGCCCCGCCCGGGGCACGGCGCAGGCTTTTGAAGAGGAAGGAGTTTTTTGCATGAACTATCCCGCGATCCCCCGTGAGTTTTTTACCGGTGAATGCTTCGATGCTTACCGTTTTCTGGGCGCGCATCCCTGCGCCGGACCGCAGCGCGAGGCGGGCTGGCTGTTCCGTGTATGGGCACCGGGAGCCTCTGCCGTGGAGGTCTGCGGCGGCTTCGACGGCTGGGGGCCAGGCATCCCCATGACCCGTGACACCTCCGGTGTATGGAGCGTTTTTTCGGCAGACCTTGCGGAAGGCGACCTCTACAAATACCGCGTCCACGGCAAGGACGGCAGTGTGGTGCTGCACAGCGACCCCTACGCTTTCGCGGCGGAGCTGCGCCCCGGCACGGCCAGCCGCCTGACCAAGCTCGAGTTCCGGTTCGATGATGACGCCTGGATGCAGACCCGGGACAAATGCCGCAACCGCCCCCTGAATATCTACGAGCTGCACGCCGGGAGCTGGAAGCATCGGCCCGGCAGCCGCAGCGAGGACGGTTCGGACGGCTGGTATACCTATGACGAACTGGCCCGGGAGCTGATCCCCTGGCTGCTGGAGCATCACTATACCCATGTGGAGCTGCTGCCGCTGGCCGAGCACCCCTTTGACGGGAGCTGGGGCTACCAGACCACCGGTTATTTTGCCGTGACCAGCCGCTACGGTACGCCCGCGCAGTTCGCCGCGTTTGTCAACGCCTGCCACCGCATGGGCATCGGCGTGCTGATGGACTTTGTTCCGGTCCACTTCGCGCCCAACGCCGACGGACTGGCGCGCTTTGACGGCACCTGTCTGTATGAGTATGACAGCGATGTGGGGCACAGCGAATGGGGCACCTGCAACTTCAATTATTACCGGCACGAGGTATGCAGCTTCCTGAACAGTGCCGCAGCCCTGTGGATGGATGTCTATCACTGCGACGGCATCCGCATGGATGCGGTATCCCGCGCACTGTACTGGCAGGGCGACCCCAACCGCGGCGTGAACGAGGGCGCGGTGAAATTCCTGCGCCAGCTCAACCACGGCCTGAACAAGCGCTGGCCCACCGGCATCTACACCGCCGAGGATTCCACCAATTTCCTCAAGGTGACAGCGCCCACCCGATACGACGGCGTCGGCTTCGATTACAAGTGGGACATGGGCTGGATGCACGACACACTGGATTACTTTGCCACGCCCTTCGGGGAACGCCCGGAGCATTACGGAAAGCTCACCTGGAGCATGCACTACTTCTACAATGAGCTGTATCTGCTGTCCTTCAGCCACGATGAGGTGGTCCACGGCAAAAAGACCATCATCGACAAGCTGTGGGGCACCTACGACG
>JBJERT010000121.1:0-7696 GCA_051882435.1 Faecalibacterium sp. | reverse complement strand
TGCACAAGAGCAAGATTCCACAAAAAAGCAGTGGACCCTCCCCGAAAAAATGGAGCCTCCATGAAGAGCACTCCGCCCCCCTCTATCGGCAGCAGCCTTCGCACAAAATCCAACTGTCATTCCCGCAGCTTTACTTCTCCGGCGGGCAGCGTGAAGGTGAACACGGTTCCCTGGGGGTGATTGTCCACGACGGAGATCGTCCCGCCGTGGGCGGAAACGATGGACTTGCACAGGCTCAGTCCCAGCCCAAGGCTGCGGCGGCTGTCCACGATGCGGTTCGAGGCGCTGTAAAACAGATCAAAGATACGCGGCTTCTGTTCGTCCGGGATGCCGGGGCCGTCGTCGGCTACTGTGACCTCGGCCCAGCTTCCTTTTTTGCGGGTGCGGATCTCGATTGTAGAACCTACAGGCGTATATTTGATAGCATTATCTACCAAATTGATAAGAAGCTGCACCACCAGACGAGTGTCTGCTCGTATCAAAAGCAGTCCATCGCCGGGATCGATACGGATCGTGTGCTCTTTGCTGTGCCGGTCGATATGCCGCATGGCCTCGGCGATCACATCGTCCAGCAGCTCGATGGAAAGATTCAGCTCGACCTGCCCGCCTTCGATGCGAGTCACAGCCAACAGATTCTCCACCAGGTTGATGAGCCACATGGAATCGTCGTAAATGTCGGTAAACGCCTGCATCCGCGCGGCGTCATCCAGCTCCTTGTAACTGGTCATCAGATTGCTGGCACTGCCGGAGATGGAAGTCAGCGGCGTCCGCAGATCGTGGGAGATGGCGCGCAGGAGATTGGCACGGAGCTGTTCGTTCTGTGCCAGAACGGCGGCTTGCTCCTTTTCGCGATTGCTGCGGATGCTCTCCAGCGCCAGCGCACATTCGCCCAGAATGGACAGCAGCACACTGGTCTCAAAGGCATCCAGCGGCACGCCGTCCAGCGCGATGCCCACCACACCATAGACGGTCTGGTTCACCCGGATGGCAAGGTACAGGCATTTCGCGCTGGACAGGGTATCGGTGGTCGCGCCCGCCTGCTTGTTGTTGTGCAGCACCCAGCTTGCCACCGCACGCTCGTTTTCGCCGGTCAGCTCTTCGTTCCGCGTATAGGCGCAGCGGTAGATCTCCGGCTCGCAAAGGCCTTTTTCTCCCGCCAGATAGACCACGACGTCCCGTTCCAGCAGCTTGAGGATCTGACCGGCGGCCACCTCTGCCGCACCGTGTTCTTCGGACTGTTTTTGCAGGAGCTGATTCGTCTCAAACAGGATGCGGGTGCGGGAGGCGGTGCGCGCCGTCTGGACAGCGGTCTCCTTCAGTCTGGACGCAAGGGAACCGGTGGACAGTGACACCAGAAACATAATGGTAAAGGTGATGAGGTATTCCGGGTCATCGAATTGGAAGGTCAGCCGGGGCGTCGTAAAGAAAAAGTTGAACACCAGCACCCCCACCACGGAGGCCAGGATCCCGCAGAAAGCGTTCGAGGTCGTCATGGCCACGACCAACACACCGAAAATGTAAACGGCAACGATGTTTGCCTCGGTGAATCCCAGTGCGTCGAACGCAAGGCCGATGAGAGTGGCCGCCAGCAGGGTCAGCACGGTTTTACCCAGATCGCGCACCGGGACGCGGGCGGGCCGGGGGACCGTGCCGCGCCAGCGGGAGCCTGTGCTGTGCTCCAGCGCCGCGTCCGGGATGACATGGATATCCAGATTCGGCGCGGCAGAGATGAGCCGCTCGGTCAGGGTAGGCTTGCTGAACAGACCACGCCGGGCGGCAGTGCTGCGCCCGATCACGATTTTGGATACACCGGACAGCCGCGCATATTCGGCAATTTGCGTGGGCACATCTTCGCCGTATGTAGTCGCGATGGATGCGCCCAACTGCTGGGCCAGATGGATATTGCTGCGCAGACGCTCCTTGTCCGCGGGGAGCATATGGGGGAAGTACGGCGTTTCCACGAACAACGCGGTAAAGGCACCCTTGAAGGCCATCGCCATGCGGGCGGCGGTGCGGATGAGCTTGGCATTGGAGGGGGAGGAGGAAAGGCAGACCAGGATATGCTCGTCCGTGTGATATTCCCCCTGCCGCTGGATGCGGGCGCTCTCGGTCAGACGGTTGACCCGGTCGGCGCAGCGCCGCAGCGCGATCTCCCGCAGAGCCGTCAGGTTTTCCATCGTGAAAAAGTTGACGGCCGCTCTCCGGGCCTGCTCCGCACCATAGACCTTTCCGCCCGCAAAGCGGTCCAGCAGTTCCTTTGGCTCGATATCCACCAGCTCCACCTGATCGGCGTTGTCGAACACAGCGTCCGGGATGCGTTCCCGCACAAACACGCCGGTGATGGATGCCACTGTGTCGTTCAGGCTTTCGATGTGCTGGACGTTGACCGTCGTGTAAACATCGATGCCCGCGCTCAGCAGCTCCTGCACGTCCTGATAGCGTTTGCGGTGGCGGCTGCCCTCCGCGTTGGTATGCGCCAGCTCGTCCACGAGGACGAGCTGCGGCCTGCGCCGGAGCGCCGCGTCCAGATCAAATTCCTGCAAGGTAAGGGTGCCCTGCTGCACCGTGCAGGTGGGCAGCCGCTCCAGCCCGTCGAGCAGGGCGGTTGTTTCGGGGCGGGCATGGGGTTCAATATAGCCTGCTACAACATCCACACCGCGCTTTTTGGCCTGGTGCGCCGCTTCCAGCATGGTGTAGGTCTTGCCCACCCCGGCGGCATAGCCGAAGAAGATCTTCAGCCTGCCACCCGGCTGCTTTTCCGTTTCACTCTGGATGGCTCGGAGCAGTTGATCCGGGTCCTGTCGTGGCTTTTCCATAAAATTTCTCCTTTGTACGGGGGCAAAGAATGGTTCACTCGGTCAGGATCCCATCCAGCATCAGGTTGACCTTCAGCACGTTGACGGTCTTTTCACCGAACACGCCGAGGAAGCGGCCGCTGGTGCATTTTCGGATGATGGAACGCACTTCTTCCTCGCTGCGTCCGCTGGCCCGGGCGATACGAGCCACCTGATACTCTGCCGCCGCGGGGGAAATGTGCGGGTCAAGGCCGCTGCCCGAACAGGTCACAAGGTCTACCGGGATGGCCTCCTCGTCCATCTCCGGGTCGGCGGCGCGGAGCTTTTCCACCCGCTGCGCCACCAGCCGCCGGTACTCCTCGCTGGCGGGCGAAAGATTGGAAGGCGCGGCGTACATCAGCGGTCTGCCGTTCTCGTCCTGAAAGGTGGAAACATCCAGCTCCATGATGCGTCCCCACAGATGGGCGTCATCCGTGAACTGCTGGCCCAGCAGCTCGCTGCCATAGACTTTGCCGTCTACCTCGATGATACTGCCATTGGCCTGCTTTGGGAACAGAAGCTGCGCCAGCCCGGTCACAACGGCGGTGTACAGGACCCCGCACACCAGCGTACAGCCAAGGAAAAAGAGGACGGCTTTTTTCAGTGTTTTCATATACTCAGCCTCCGATCCAGCCTGTCAGCTCCGAAAAGACCTCCGGGGCATAGAGGGCGAACCGCAGCGCGGTCAAGCCCAGCGCCACAGCCAAAGCTCCCGTCAAAGTGCCAACGAGCAGCAGCGTTTTTTGTGTAAATCGTTTCAGCATCTTGCATTCTCCTTTGATTTCCGGTTTCGTCGTACTCAGACGACCCGCAGCAGCACAAGGAGCAGGTCGATCAGTTTTACAAAAACGAAGGGTGCGGCCAGACCGCCCAGACCATAGACCAGAAGGTTGCGGGAAAGCAGCTCTCCGGCGGGCACCTCCCGATATTTCACGCCTTTGAGCGCCAGCGGGATCAGGGCAATGATGATCAGCGCATTGTAGAGGATGGCCGAGAGCACCGCGCTCTGGGGCGAGTGCAGGCCCATGATATTCAGTGACGCCAGACCCGGGTACAGACCCATGAACAGCGCCGGGATGATGGCGAAATACTTGGCCACATCGTTTGCAATGGAAAAGGTGGTCAGGCTGCCGCGGGTCATGAGAAGCTGCTTGCCGATGCGCACGATATCGATGAGCTTGGTGGGGGAGGAATCCAGATCCACCATGTTCCCGGCCTCCTTCGCGGCCTGCGTACCGCTGTTCATGGCCACGGCGACGTCTGCCTGTGCCAGCGCGGGGGCGTCGTTGGTCCCGTCGCCCGTCATGGCGACCAGATGCCCTTTGGCCTGATATTCGCGGATCATGGCCAGCTTGCCCTCCGGCGTGGCTTCGGCAAGGAAGTCATCCACGCCCGCTTCCGCGGCAATGGCGGCGGCGGTGACAGGATTGTCGCCGGTGATCATGATGGTCTTGATGCCCATTTTGCGCAGGTCGGCAAATTTTTCCTTTACGCCGTCCTTGATGATATCCTTCAGGTAGATCACGCCTAAAATCTTATGATTTTTGGCCACCACCAGCGGGGTGCCGCCTTTCGTGGCGACCGCCTTGACCACCCGGTCACATTCCGCCGAATAGCTGCCGCCGCCCTGCCGGACATAGGTCTGCATGGCGTCTGCCGCGCCTTTGCGGATCTCGCTGCCCTCATAATCCACGCCGCTCATGCGTGTGACCGCGGTGAACGGGATGAACCGCATCCCCTTGTCCTGAAGCGTGCGGCCGCGCAGTCCGAATTTCTCTTTGGCCAGAACCACTACGCTGCGGCCCTCCGGGGTCTCGTCCGCCAGCGAGGAAAGCTGGGCGGCGTCGGCCAGTTCTTCCGCAGAGGTACCGTCCACCGGGATGAACTCCGCCGCCTGGCGGTTGCCCAGTGTGATCGTGCCGGTCTTGTCCAGCAGAAGGACATCCACGTCGCCCGCCGCTTCGATGGCGCGGCCGCTCATGGCCAGCACATTGGCCTGATTCAGACGGGACATGCCCGCGATACCAATGGCGGACAGAAGTGCGCCGATGGTGGTGGGAGCAAGGCAGACCAGCAGCGCCACCAGCGTAGTGACGGAGCTGGGATTCTCGATCCCTGCCAGTTTGGCAGAAAAGATAGAATAGGTGTACAGCGATACTGTGACCAGAATAAAGATAATAGACAGCGCCACAAGGAAGATCTGGAGCGCGATCTCATTGGGGGTCTTTTTGCGGGCGGCGCCCTCGACCATGGCGATCATTTTATCGAGGAAACTTTCGCCCGCCTCGCTGGTGACCCGCACCACGATCCAGTCAGACAGTACCGTGGTGCCGCCGGTGACGGCGCTGCGGTCGCCGCCGGCCTCACGGATGACCGGGGCGGATTCGCCCGTAATGGCGCTCTCATCCACCGAGGCCGCGCCTTCGATGATCTCGCCGTCGGCAGGGATCTGCTCCCCGGCTTTGACCAGCACAAGGTCGCCCCTTTTGAGCTGCGCGGAGGAGACGACCGACCGTTCGTCTTTTCGGTCTGCCGAAGGGATCTTGTGGGCGTCCACGTCCTTGCGCGAGGCCCGCAGCGCGTCGGCCTGCGCCTTGCCGCGGCCTTCGGCGATGGCCTCCGCAAAGTTTGCGAACAGCACGGTGAACCACAGGATCACGGCAATGGCAAAGGTGTAGGCGCTGGGCGCGTCCTGGATGCCGAACAGGGAGACCACCCACAGCAGACTGGTCAGGATCGCGGAGACGTATACCAGAAACATCACCGGATTTTTGGCCTGCGTCTGCGGGGCCAGCTTGCAAAACGAATCCCGGACAGCCCGCCGGACCATGCGGGCGTCTCCGAACAGCCCGGTCTTTTCCGTCTGTTTTTTGCTCATATCAGAATCAGCCCTCCTTTATACGATGCTCTGAACGTACTCTGCGATCGGCCCCAGCGCCAGCGCCGGGAAAAAGCTCAGCGCGCCGATCAGAAGCACGATCAGGATGAGCAGGAACACAAACATGGCGTTGCTGGTGGAAAGGGTGCCCGCCGTGGCGGCAAGCTTTTTCTTTCCGGCCAGACTGCCCGCAATGGCCAGCGTGCCCGCGATGGGGACGAACCGCGCGAACAGCATCACCAGCCCAAGGCTCACGTTCAGAAAGACCGTGTTGGCGTTGAAGCCCGCAAAGGCCGAACCGTTGTTGCCGGCTGCGGAGGAATAGGCATAGAGCATCTCCGAAAAGCCATGCGGCCCGCCGTTGTTCATGCTGTCCATGACCGAGGGGACAACGGCGGCCAGGCCGCTGCCGACCAGAATGGCAATGGGCGTCGCCAGGCAGACCAGAACGGACCACTTCATCTCGAACGGTTCGATTTTCTTGCCCAGAAATTCCGGCGTGCGGCCTACCATCAACCCCGCGATGAATACCGTCAGGATGGCAAACGCCAGCATCCCGTACAGGCCGCAGCCCACGCCGCCAAAGACCACCTCGCCCAACTGCATCAGAAGCATCGTGACCATGCCGCCCAGCGGCGTGTAGCTGTCATGCATCGAGTTGACCGAGCCGTTGGAGGCGGCGGTCGTGAAAGCCGCCCAGGTCGAGGAGGCGGCGATGCCAAAGCGGGTCTCCTTGCCCTCCATGTTGCCGCCCGCCTGTCCGGTCATGGAGATGTCCACCATGCCGCCCTGCGCTAACTGCGGCGTAGCCGCCTGTTCGTTCACGGCGATGACCGCCAGCGCCACGCACAGGCAGAGGAACATCGCCATAAAGAGAGCGACGCCCTGCTTTTTGTTCTTGACCGCTGCGCCGAAGGTGAAGCACAATGCCGCCGGGATGAGCAGGATGCTGAGCATCTCCAGCAGATTGGTATAGGCGCTGGGATTTTCCAGAGGGTGCGCGGAGTTGACCCCCATGAAGCCGCCGCCGTTGGTGCCGGTCTGCTTGATGGCTACCTGACTGGCCGCAGGCCCCATCGGGACGAACTGCTCTGTTACGATCTGTGCATCCTCGACCAAATCACCGTCCAGTGTCACAGTTCCGGCATCGGCGTCGATCACGGCTCCTTCCAGAATCTCCCCCTCTGCGCTCACAGCGACCGGCTCCAGCAGTGAAACGGTCTGACCCGCTTTGAAGTTCTGGATCACACCTCCGCCCACCAGCAGTAGGGACAAAACCAGATTCAGCGGCAGCAGGATGTGTACGAGAATACGGGTCATATCCACCCAGAAGCTGCCCAGCCCCGACTGTTTGACTTGTACGAAGCCCCGGATAAGTGCAAACAGCACTGCGATGCCCGTGGCAGCGGAGACAAAGTTCTGGACCGTCAGCCCCAGCGCCTGCACCAGATAGCTCAGGGTGGATTCTCCTGAGTATGCCTGCCAGTTGGTGTTGGTCACAAAGCTGGCGGTGGTGTTGAACGCCAGATCCCATTTGACGCCGGGCAGTCCCTGCGGGTTGCCCGGAAGTACGCCCTGCAAAAGCTGGAGCAGGAACAGAAACAGGAACCCGGCCCCGGAAAAGGCTGCAACGCTCCACAGATATTGCTTCCGGTCCATCTGCTCCTTTGGATCAATGTGCAGGACCCGGTATACCATCTGTTCACAGGGGGCCATGATACCGGACAGGAAAGTCTTTTCGCCGTTCATGACGTGGTGGATATATCCCCCCAGCGGCACGGCCAGAACGACCAATACGGCCAAATACAGAATGTACTGGATCACTGTCGTCATGCGTCCTCATCTCCTTTCATGAGAATATAGCCATACCATAGCAGCAGTGCTGCTGCGCAGATCCCAAGGATCGCGATCATGACTTGCATTTTGTTTCCTCCTCGTATAATAAAAGAGTAGTATTTATAGACCGCTCTCCAGCGGAATGCTA
>JBJERT010000120.1:0-1664 GCA_051882435.1 Faecalibacterium sp. | reverse complement strand
GAACCGAAAAAGCTTTTTACTGCGCCCATCGCCTGCGCGATGGGCGGGAAGGTGTATTGGTTGGACGGAAGGCGGCGGCAGTCTTTTGCGCGCTCCCGTGCGCGGGGGCTGCGCCCCAAATTTTTGCGGCCCGGCGGTGTGACGCTTGCAAAACCGGACAAAGTACACTATACTGGAACAAAAAATGCATGGAGGCTGGCTATGGCATACACCGACGATTGGGAAAGCATCATGAACGGCGTGTTTGGCGTCGGCGGAAAATACAAAGGGCGCGCGTCCTCCGCTGCGCCCGCGGACAAGCCCGCAGCGCCGCGTCCGCGCCCGTCCGCCGAGGGTCTGCCCGATCTGAACGCGGCGCTGCTGGAGCAGCAGAAGCAGCTGGACGCGATGCTCAGGCGCCAGAACGAGGAGCTGAAGCGGCAGGACACCACGGCGCAGGCCGCGCTGGAGGACAGCCGCCGGATGCTGCGGGACATGGAAGCGGACGGACTGCTGGCCCGCGGCACGGTGGACACGCCCAAAGAGCATCTGGGCAGCTTTGAGGGACTGGCCGCCGAGGTCAAAAAGTCGGTTCTGGGGCAGGATGCGTTCGTGGACGCGGTGGTGCGGGCCATGCGCCGTCCCTTCGTGCTGGGCACCGAGCGCCCCGCTGCCCGGAATGTGATCCTCATTTGCGGGGGCCGCGGCACCGGGCGTCACTTTGCGCTGGAGGAGACGGCCCGCTGCATGGCGGCCCGGGGACTGCTGTCCCATGATTCCATTGCGGCGGTGGACCTGGCGCTGTACGCGGACGCCGGGGCCGAAAAGCTCTTTTTGCAGGACCTGTATGCCGCGCTGCATGCCCCCGGCGAGATCGTGGTGTTCGAGCACTACGAGAGCTGCTACCCCGGTTTTCTCCGCACGCTGTCGGATCTGGCCGTCAAGGGAAGCGCTCCGCTGAACAGCCGCTATCTCGTCAACAAGGAGGGCATCCTCGTGGACGCGGGCACGGCGCTGGCTCCCGGCGCGGTGAGCCGTCTGGACCCCTGCGGCAAGTATCTCATCTTCTTCTCCGAAAAAGGCCGGGATGCTCTGGCGGACAAGTTCGGCGCGGCGTTCGTTTCCGCCCTGGGCGATGTGTGCCAGACCAGCGATTTTGCCCGGGAGGACCTGGCCGCGCTGGCGGCGCAGCAGCTCAACGCTCTGGCGCAGCGGGTCCATGCCCGGCTGGGTCTGACGCTGGCCGCCGGGGCGGATGTGCGGGACTATGTGGCCGCCCAGTGCAGCGCCCGGCAGGGCGCGGCAGGGCTGTCGGACTGCTGTGAGCGCATCTTCCGCGCGCTGAGCGAGTACTGCCTCCAGAGCGACGCGGCGCTGTCCGGCACCGTTGCTCTGACCGCTGCGGAGGCGGGTCTGCGCTTCTCGGTCAACGGTGGCCCGGAAAGCGACCTGTTCGCGCTGCTGCCCGCAGCCTATACCGGCGCGCTGGACCAGATCAAACAGGAGCTGGACGCGCTGGTGGGCCTCGGCCCGGTCAAGGAATATGTGTTCGGCCTCGCGGACAACGTGCAGGTGCAGCAGCGCCGCGCCGCCGCGGGCATGCGCACCGCCAGCCTTTCGATGCACATGATCTTCACCGGCAACCCCGGCACGGGCAAGACGACCATCGCCCGCCTTGTGGCCAA
>JBJERT010000119.1:0-7752 GCA_051882435.1 Faecalibacterium sp. | reverse complement strand
GCGCCGTCGCACTTGGCTTTGGCGGGGTTGTTGTGGACCTCGATCATGAGGCCGTCGGCCCCGGCGGCGACAGCAGCCTTGGCCAGCTCGGGCACCATCCATGCCTTGCCGCAGGCGTGGCTGGGGTCCACCACCACGGGCAGATGGGTCATTTTGTGCAGCATGACCACGCCCGCCAGATCCAGAGTATTGCGCATGCTGGTCTCGAAAGTACGGATGCCGCGCTCGCAGAGGATGACATTCTCGTTGCCCTCGGCCATGATATATTCGGCGCTCATGACCAGCTCTTCCAGCGTGTTGGCCAGTCCGCGCTTGAGCAGCACCGGCTTTTTCTGACGGCCCACGGCCTTGAGCAGCTCAAAGTTCTGCATATTGCGGGCACCGATCTGGATCAGGTCCACATTCTCGAACAGCGGCAGATGCTCGGTGTTCATGATCTCGGTCACGATGGGGGAGCCGGTGGCGCGGCGGGCCAGCTTGAGCAGGTCCAGACCCTCGCTGCGCATGCCCTGGAAAGAGTAGGGCGAGGTGCGGGGCTTGAACGCGCCGCCCCGCAGCAGAGACGCGCCTGCTTCCTTCACGCGCTGGGCGCAATAGGTGATCTGCTCCTCGCTCTCGATGCTGCACGGGCCTGCGATGACCGCAAAGTTCCCGCCGCCGATCTTCACGCCGCCGATATCCACCACAGTATCATCCGGGTGGAACTTGCGGTTGGCCTTTTTGTACGGCTCGGACACGCGGCGCACCGTTTCCACCACGGGGTTCGCCAGTACCCAGCTCTCGGCGATGGCCTTGGTGTCGCCGATCAGGCCCAGGATATGGGTATCGCTGCCCTTGGAATCGTTGATCTGCAGGCCCATGCCTTCCAGCTCATGGCAGAACTCGCGGACCTGTACCTCGTTGGCGTCCTGTTTCAGAATGATGATCATAAAAGTCTGTCTCCTTTTCCTTATCCATACGGCAGGGAGGCAGGCTCCATTGCCGCGATGCATCTCGAAACTTCACTTTCCTGAAGTGCTGGAGCTATCATATCACTTCAGGACACTGAAGTCAAGGGGAAAGCGAAACTTTCTCATTTTTGTGCATCAGACCAACTTTTCGCAAAGAAAACCGTCTTTTTGCCCAAAAAACAGGCCAAAGGGACTGTTCTTTGGGCCTCGAACGTGGTAAAATAGGGTCAACAGAAGGAGGGAGCTTGCATGGGAAAGGAAGCAAAAACCAATGCGATGCGCATTCTGGAGCGCGCCAAAATCCCTTACACGGCCCACGAATATCCCCACGAGGAGGGTGTGGCCGTAGATGGTGTGACGGTGGCCGCCAGCATGAACGAGGACCCGGCCTGTGTGTTCAAGACACTGGTGACACAGGGCGCGAGCAAAAATTATTTCGTGTTCGTCATCCCGGTGGCGGCGGAGCTGGACCTCAAGGCCGCGGCCCGCAGTGTGGGCGAAAAAAGCGTGGCGATGATCCATGTGGCGGATATCAACAGGGTCACGGGCTATGTCCGGGGCGGGTGCAGCCCTGTGGGAATGAAAAAGCAATACGTCACCGTTTTCGACGAGAGCGCGCTGGCGCAGCCCCGGATCTACGTCTCAGGCGGGCGCATCGGCACACAGGTATGCTGCGCCCCCGCGGACCTCATCCGCGCCGCCCGCGCATCCACGGCGCACATCATTTTCTGAGGCAAAAAAATGCCGGAAATAAAGTCATACTAAAAAAGGAAAAGAATGTCGAAACTGCACAAAACTTTTGAAAGTTTTTTGATGCAGGAGAACACAAGGGAGAATTTGCCCAAACGGTCTTTGCAAAGCGTTTTTTTTGCCGTACACTGTATCTGTCAGAAGAACGCGGCGCGCGCGGAGCAGGGGAAACGCCCCGCTCCCATGGAGTTTTGCGGAGGGAAATCACGATGCTGGAAATGCTGCCTGGTACCATCACCCACCCGGGTGTCCGTGCACAGCAGGGGCGGCGTGTATCCTTCTGCATCCCCTGCGCCGGGGCAGACGCGCAATAAAGGCCGTGGTGAAGGTGCATCACAGCCTTTTTTATTTGGAAGCGCGCGCAGAGTTACAAGAGAGGATGGAACAATTATGATTCGTAAGGTTGCAGTCATCATGGGTTCAGACAGCGACTGGCCGGTGGTCAAGGGGGCCTGCGCCCAGCTCAAGGCGCTGGATATCCCGTTCGAGGCGCATATCCTTTCGGCCCACCGCACTCCCGCCGAGGCAGCCGCCTTCGCAAAGAGCGCCAGAGCCAACGGCTTCGGCGTCATCCTGTGCGCGGCCGGTATGGCGGCGCATCTGGCGGGAGCCTTCGCGGCCAACACCACCCTGCCGGTCATCGGCATCCCGATGAAGGGCGGCGCGATGGACGGCCTCGATGCCCTGCTGGCCACGGTCCAGATGCCTACCGGCATCCCGGTGGCAACGGTGGCCCTGAACGGTGCCAAGAACGCCGCCTGGCTGGCCGCGCAGATCCTTGCGCTGAGTGACGACGCGCTGGCTGCCCGCCTTGAGGACGAGCGCACCGCCATGGCGCAGCAGATCGCCGAAAAGGAAGCAAAGCTCCAGCAGGAGCTGGCCGCTCTGTAACGCAACACCCCACTGATAAAAGGAGAACGAATGTCTGATTTTGCATATCCGCTCCATGAGGAATGCGGCGTTTTTGGCATCTATGATAAAGCTGGCACCGAGGATGTGGCCGCCGCGGCCTACTCGGCGCTGTACGCCCTCCAGCACCGCGGACAGGAGAGCTGCGGCATCGCCGTGAACGACGACGGCGTCATCTCCGGCCACCGGGATCTGGGCCTCGTGAACGAGGTCTTTACCCCGCAGGTGCTGGGTTCGCTGGCCAAGCCCGGCGCGCATATGGCTACCGGTCATGTGCGCTATGCCACGGCGGGCAGCCGGGTGCGGGCCAATGCCCAGCCCATGATCGTGCGGCATGGCCGCGGCACCATGGCGCTGTGCCACAACGGCAACCTGACCAACGCCTGCCAGCTGCGCAACGATCTGGAGAACGAGGGTGCCATCTTCCACGGCTCCTCGGACACCGAGGTCATCTGCTATCTGGTCACCCGCAACCGCCTGAAAATGGGCAGCATCGAGGCGGCTGTTTCCGCCACGATGGACATGCTGGAGGGCGCATACAGCCTCGTCATCATGTCGGCCACCAAGCTGATGGCGGTGCGCGACCCGCGGGGCTACCGCCCGCTGTGCATCGGCACCCTGCCGGGCGGCGGCTACGTTTTTGCCAGCGAGAGCTGTGCGCTGGACGCGGTGGGCGCGGCCTTCCTGCGGGACGTGGAGCCGGGCGAGATCGTCATTGCCGACGCCAACGGCCTGCGCAGCATCCGCACCCACTGCGGCTGCAAGGACACCCAGATGTGCGTGTTCGAGTTCATCTACTTTGCCCGCCCGGACAGCGTCATCGAGGGCTGTTCGGTGCACGAGGCCCGCAAGCAGGCCGGGCGCTTCCTCGCGCAGGAGCACCCTGTGGAGGCGGATGTGGTCATCGGTGTGCCGGACTCCGGTCTGGATGCGGCGCTGGGCTACTCCGAGGCCAGCGGCATCCCCTACGGCATCGGCTTCGTGAAAAACAAATACATCGGCCGCACCTTTATCCAGGGCAGCCAGAAACAGCGCGAAAACAGCGTGCGCATCAAGCTGAACGCCGTGTCCAGCACCGTGCGCGGCAAGCGCGTGGTGCTCATCGATGACTCCATCGTCCGCGGCACCACCTCCGCCCGCATCATCAAGCTGCTGCGGGACGCGGGCGCTACGGAGGTGCATTTCCTGTCCTCCGCGCCGCCGTTCAAATATCCCTGCTACTTCGGCACCGATATCCCCGACCAGAAGCTGCTGGTCGCCACCGGACGCACGGTGGAGCAGATCAACGAGATCCTGGGCGCGGATACGCTGGGCTACCTGTCCTGTGAGGACGTGGTGCGCCTGGCGAAAGACGCCAAGTGCGGCTTCTGCACCTCCTGCTTCACGGGCAAATATGCCGTCCGCCCGGACGCCGTGCTGCCCACCGAGATACACGAACGCCACCTGAAAGACCGCCCCAAGGGCGAGAAAAAGTTAGGAGAGTAACACCATGGAAAAGAGCTATTCCGAAAGCTACGCTGCCGCCGGTGTGGATATCACCGCAGGCTATCGCTCCGTTGAGCTCATGAAGCAGTACGTCGCCCGCACCATGAACGAGCACTGCATCGGCGGTCTGGGCGGCTTTGGCGGCCTGTTCGAGCTGGACTGCACCGGCATCCAGCACCCGGTGCTGATCTCCGGTACCGACGGCGTGGGCACCAAGCTGCGCATCGCCATGACGCTGGACAAGCATGACACCATCGGCATCGACTGCGTGGCCATGTGCGTCAATGATGTCATCTGCGCGGGCGCGAAGCCGCTGGTGTTCCTGGACTACATCGCCTGCGGCCGCAACATCCCCGAGAAGATCGCCGAGATCGTCAAGGGCGTGGCCGAGGGCTGTGTGCAGGCAGGCTGCTCTCTGGTGGGCGGCGAGACCGCCGAGCACCCGGGCATGATGCCGGCCGATGAGTACGATCTGGCCGGTTTCACGGTGGGCGTGGTGGACAAGGAGAAGATCCTGAGCAACGATGCCATGGCCCCCGGCGACGTGATCCTGGCCCTGCCTTCCACCGGTGTGCACTCCAACGGCTTCTCGCTGGTGCGTAAAATTTTCAACATCGACGCGGACCCCGCCGTGCTGGGCACCACCCCGGCGGAGCTGGACGGCAAGACGCTGGGCGAGGCTCTGCTGGCCCCCACGAAAATTTATGTCAAACCCGTTCTGGCGGTGCTGGAGCAGGTGGCCGTGCGCGGCATCTCCCACATCACCGGCGGCGGTTTCTATGAGAATATCCCCCGCAGCCTCAAGAAGGGCTGCTGCGCCCGCATCCGCAAGGAGGATGTGCGCACCCCTGCGCTGTTCGACCTGATGCAGCGCACCGGCGGCATCTCCGAGCACGATATGTTCAACACTTTCAATATGGGCGTGGGCATGGTGCTGACCGTTCCCGCCGAGCAGGCCGATCTGGCGCTGGAGATCCTGCACGCCAACGGCGAACCGGGCGCTTACCGTCTGGGCGTGATCGCAGAAGGCGAGGGTGTGGAGCTGTGCTGAAGATCGCTGTACTGGTTTCCGGCGGCGGTACCAACCTGCAGGCCCTGCTGGACAGCGAGGCCCGCGGGGAGAACCCCAACGGAAAGATCACCCTCGTGGTCGCCTCCAAACCCGGCGTCTATGCGCTGGAGCGCGCCGCTAACGCCGGTGTGGAGAGCTGCGTGGTGCGCCGCAAAGACTACGCAAGCAGCGAGGACTTCGACGCCGCGCTGCTGGCTGTGCTGCGGGAGCATGAGATCGACCTGGTGGTGCTGGCGGGCTTTCTGTCCGTGCTCGGCCCCAGCGTCATCGCGGCCTATCCGCGCCGCATCCTGAATATCCACCCCGCGCTCATCCCGGCCTTCTGCGGGCCGGGGATGTACGGCCTGCGGCCCCACGAGGCGGCGCTGGCCCGCGGCTGCAAGGTGACCGGCGCAACCGTCCACTTCGTCAATGAGGAGTGCGACGGCGGCCCCATCCTGCTGCAGAAGGCGGTGGAGATCCTGCCCGGCGATACCCCCGAGACGCTGCAGAAGCGCGTCATGGTGGAAGCGGAATGGAAGCTGCTGCCCCGGGCAGTAGCCATGGTATGCAGCGGCGAGATCGTCTGAACGCCGCTGCCCGATGTGTTTCAAAAGGAGAGTCAGCATGGAAAAGATCGACCTGAACCAGTATCTGGCGGGCAACGAATATCCTGGCCGCGGCATCGCGGTGGCTATGGCCCCGGATGGCCGCCAGATGTTCATCGGCTACTTTATCATGGGCCGCAGCGAGAACAGCCGCAACCGCGTGTTCGATCCGCTGCCCGAGCGCGGCGGCATCTGCACCCAGGCCGCCGACCCGGCCAAGCTGGAGGACCCCAGCCTCATCATTTATAATCCCGTCCTCACGCTGGGCAAGACCCATATCGTGACCAACGGCGACCAGACCGATACCATCTATGACCTGATGTGCAGGGGCAAGAGCTTTGCCGACGCGCTGCGCACCCGCACCTTCGAGCCGGACGGCCCCAACTTTACCCCCCGCATCTCCGCGGTGGTCTATGAGGATGGCAGCTACCAGATGAGCATCCTCAAGTCCGCCGACGGCAACGGCGACAGCGTCCAGCGCTATTTCTTCGATTATCCCCAGCCGGTGGCGGGCGAGGGCCATTTCATCAGCACCTACAAGCACAATGGCAGCCCCATTCCCAGCTTTGAGGGCGAGCCGCTGCGCTTTGGCTGCCCCCGCACCATCGGTGATTTTGCCGCGGGCCTGTGGCAGAACCTGAACACGGACAACAAGGTCAGCCTGTTCGCCCGGGTCATCGATCTGGAGAGCGGCGAGAGCGGCGATATCATCTACAATAAGTATGACGCAGTGGACAGCAGTCTGGACGACCCCGAGGAACCGGCTCTGCTGCCCGAGGAACTGGAAGCACAGAAGGACTAAAAGGAGGACGCAGGATGAACGAACTGGCATTAAAATACGGCTGCAACCCCAACCAGAAGCCCAGCCGCATCTTTATGGAGGACGGCTCCGAGCTGCCCGTCACCGTGCTGAACGGCAAGCCCGGCTATATCAACTTTCTGGATGCGCTCAACTCCATCCAGCTGGTCAAGGAGCTGAAGGAAGCCTGCGGCCTGCCCGCGGCGGCCTCCTTCAAGCACGTCTCCCCGGCGGGCGCGGCGCTGGGCCTGCCCCTGAGCGCGGTGGAGCGCAAGATGTATCATATCGCCCCGGACTTCGAGCTGTCCCCGCTGGCCTGCGCGTATGCCCGCGCCCGCGGCGCAGACCGCATGTCCTCCTTCGGCGACTGGATCGCCCTGTCCGAGGTCTGCGACGTGCCCACCGCCAAGCTCATCCAGCATGAGGTGTCGGACGGCATCATCGCGCCGGGCTATGAGCCGGAGGCGCTGGCCATCCTCGCCAGCAAGAAAAAGGGCAATTACAACGTGGTCGCCATCACCCCCGACTACCGCCCCGCGCCCATCGAGCGCAAGCAGGTCTATGGCATCACCTTTGAGCAGGGCCGCAACGAGCTGGCCATCAACGCCGAGACCATGCTGAACAACTTCGTCACCGAAAACAAGGATGTGACCGACGCCCAGAAGCGCGACCTCGTCCTGAGCCTCATCACGCTGAAATATACCCAGTCCAACAGCGTGTGCTACGCTTTCAACGGCCAGACCATCGGCGTGGGCGCAGGCCAGCAGAGCCGTGTCCACTGCACCCGTCTGGCGGGCCAGAAGGCCGATAACTGGCAGCTGCGCCATATGGACAAGGTGCTGAACCTGCCCTTCCGCGACGATGTGGCCAAGCCCAACCGCGACAACGCCATCGACGTCTATATCGGTGACACCCCCGAGGACGTCATCGGCGACGATGTGTGGGCCGAGACCTTCACCGAGCAGCCCGCGCCCCTGACCGCTGAGGAAAAGAAAGAATATCTGAGCCACGTCACCGGTGTGAGCCTGGGTTCGGACGCCTTCTTCCCCTTCGGCGACAACATCGAGCGCGCCCGCCGCTCCGGCGTGACCGCCATCGTCCAGCCCGGCGGCTCTATCCGTGACCAGCAGGTCATCGACACCTGCAATAAGTACGGCATCGCAATGGCCTTCTGCGGCATCCGTCTGTTCCATCACTGAG
>JBJERT010000118.1:0-1681 GCA_051882435.1 Faecalibacterium sp. | reverse complement strand
CCGTGTAAGATGTCAGGTTTTTTCGTGCGCCGCCCAGCCGCTGGAGGCGGCGATGATTTGGCCGTCTCTGGTCCAGATGGCTTCTACGCCTTCCAGAGCCTCCACCATGGCCAGACCTTCCTCCAGCGTGGAGCAGAACAGGCCGGTGGACAGGCAGTCCGCGATGCCGGAATCCGGGGACAGGACGCATACGCTGTCGAAATAATCGGCGGGCCAGAGCGTGTCCGGGTCGATCAGGTGATGGTAGCGCACGCCGTCTACCACATAGTACCGCTGATAGTTGCCGCTGGTCACCATAGCCATATCGCTGATATATACCGCGGCAAGATAGGAGACCGTGCTGCTGAACTGGGAGGGCGCCACAGGATTCTCCACGCCGCCGCTCCACTGGGAGCCGTCCGGCTTGGTGCCGATGGCGCGGAGATTACCGCCCACGCTCACCAGGGCGCTGGTCAGGCCGCGGGCCTCGGCGGCGCGGCAGACCATCTCCACAGCGTAGCCTTTGCCCACGCTGCCCACATCCAGCGACATGTCCGGGTCGGCAAGGTATACGGTCCGGGCTGCCTCGTCAATGACAAGGTCCCCGATATCGCAGTGCTGCGCGGCGGCGTTCAGCTCCTCCTGCGAGGGAAGAGAGTTGTCGGCCTCGTCGGTGTTCAGCCCGGCGGCCTCGCGGTAGTCGTGCCAGACCGAGAGCACGCTGCCCATGGCAATGTTCAGCTTGCCGTTGGTGGTCTCGTACATCTGCTGTGCCAGCTCCAGCATCCCAAGGATGCGGTCGTCTACCGTGACGGCGGCTTTGCCCGCGTTGTCGTTGATGGTCTTGAGGTTGGTCACGCCCTCGTAGTCGTTGTAGATGTCATAGAGACGGTGATAGTCCAGCAGGTCCTGATGGAGGGCATCCATCTGGATATTGAACTCCTCCTCGCTGTCGCAGTAGGCGATCACCTGCGTGATGGTATCAAAGGCATCGTAGTAAACGGCGGTGTAACGCTGGGGGCCTTCGCTCCCCGAGCCGCTGCCGGATGCGGAGGACGAGGAGGCGGAGGCACCGCCGCAGCCTGTCAGCAGCAGGGCAGGGCAGAGCGCAGCGGCGCACAGCCGCTTCAAGCGGGAGAACAGCTTCATACGCCCGGCTGCGCCTCCGTGCCGGCGGACTGTGCGGCGGCGTAGGCCGCGTGCTCCTCGGTCAGATGGGCCAGCAGGTCGCCAAAGACCCAGTTCCGGCTCGTGGGGGTCACGACTGCCTTGAGAGGGATGTTTGCCTGTGCCTTGCGCAGCAGGTCCAGCAGGGTGTCCACGTCCCGGTCGCGGAAGTTGGCCAGAATCAGGGCCGGAGGGTAGGCGTCCGGCTCCAGGGCAAGGGTGCGCGGCGCGCGGACCTCGACCTCGCCCAGAAGCTGGGCTACGGTCTGGCCCGCGTCGGCGGGGGAGACCAGCAGCAGCTTCATGCCAAAGGCGGGGGCCATGCCTTCCAGAATGCCGCGGTCGGCGGAGGAAAGATTCCAGCCCAGAGCCAGCGGGACACCGGCGTTCTGGTTGCGGGCGATATGTGCTTTCATAGGTTCGACCTCTTTCACAGTTGTTCCCTGCACAGCGATGTGCAGGCAGTATCAGTATACCACAAAGCGGGGCAAAAGAAAATGCGGGGGTTTTGTTCCTTTTTCGAGAAAAAGGAACC
>JBJERT010000117.1:0-7828 GCA_051882435.1 Faecalibacterium sp. | reverse complement strand
GGGCATACAGACTGAATCACACGTTCAAGATTTCCATATTCATGGAGTACGCCTTTGGGATTTCCTGTGGTTCCAGATGTGTATACAGCAAACGCCGCATCATGTTCACCAACCGGTTCAAATCCATCGATCGCTTCTGTTTCGATGATGGATTCCCACACTTCGGAATTGATGACCAACTTACAACCGCAATCCTTGCGGATATACTCAATTCGTTCTGGCGCATAATTGTCCTCTACGATGACAAATGCCGCCCCGGCCCGCCACACGCCAAGCATTGCAACCAGAGGCTGGATCCCTCTCGGAAGGCACAGCATAACAAAGTCTTCTTTTCCGATTTCATGCTCTTTCAGATACGCATATACCTTTCCGGACATTACAGCCATCTGCCCGAACGTGATTCCCTTTGGCAGCGTGTCATCTGCAAGAACAGACTTGTTTGCCATCGTCTTAACATTTTCCATGATGTGCTCTATAACATCCATTTTTGTCTGTCTCCTTTGCAGAACTTTGTTGTAATTTTGGTATTGAAAAGCCCGTTGTTGTTCCAAATGAAGAACCAAACCTGTTCTGATTCTTCATTTGTATAATTTATTATATTACATCCTTTTTCATAATTCAATAATTCCTTTCCATTGTATTCTTTTCCAAAGTTCCCTTGCTCATAGAAATAATGGCATACAACAAGCCTTTGCCGGGCGAAATAGAAGTATTGAAAACCTATGGACAAACAGCTGCGCGCCCCCTCTGGATACACTGTATATTTTCCGCGCCGGTGTATGTGAGGACCATCGTCAGAACGGTCGTTGCCATTCTTTTCTGATTTTTTCGCCTGTTTGACAATCAGTTTTTTTCGGTAGATATTAAAAAGATAGCCACCAGTATACCGTGTGATTTTTGCATAGGAGACGCTGGCGGCTTTTTGCTGTTTCAGTCAGGTCATTCAGGGAAAAACATCTTGCGGGAATCGTGACATCCAAATCCGACACTGGAAGGGGCAGGATGCCCGAGTCACTGGATCCGTTGTCAGCTCCGACATCTTATCCGCGCACTCAGTCATCCGCTACCCTTGAAGCACTGATTTGACTTTTACCAGAATGTTCCAAAATGGTCCATGACCTGTTTCCAAGAACGAAAAGGGTGCAGGCAACAGGAAAATGTCAAAGAAATAATCAACGCAACACCGCTTGAATTACTCCGATTTGGACATCGCTATGACGCACTCCACATGCTTTGTCCTGGGAAATAAGTCTACTGGCTGCACTTTGATTACATGGTATCCTTTTTTCTCCATCCACGCTGCATCTCGTGCGGCTGTTGCAGGGTTGCAGCTCACATAGACTACGCGCCGCGGATCCATCAGGACAACAGAGGACAATGTTGCTTCGTCGCAGCCTTTGCGCGGCGGGTCAAGGATCACGACATCCGGGCGCAGGCCCTCAGCGGCAAGGCGAGCGGCTGCCTGTCCGGCATCAGCGCAGAAAAAGCGGCTGCGGGCAGCGATATCTGCCCCCATGCGTGCTGCATTGGCTTTCGCACTTTCGATCGCTTCAGGAACGATCTCGACGCCTATCAGCTCGCGGCACCGGTCCGCCATGGAAAGCCCGATCGTACCCATTCCGCAATAGAGATCCAACAGCAGGTCATCCGGTGAAAGCGCAGCGTACTGCGCTGCCACGCCATAGAGCTGCTCTGCGGCAAGCGTATTGACCTGATAAAAAGACATTGGCCCCAGACGGACAGGAACACCGCAAAGTGTGTCTTCGATCGCCCCCGCTCCATAAAGGATATGGTTCGTTTCTCCTAAAATAACATTGGTGTTTTTAGGGTTCACATTCAGAAGGATCGTAGTGATCTCCGCAAACTGGGCACACAGACGCGCGGTCAATTCGTTAGCATGGGGCAGCTGCGGCCGGGTGCAGACAAGGCAGACCATGATTTGCCCGGTGTGTACACCGCGCCGCAAGAAGATGTGCCGTATCAGCCCCTTTCCGGTGGTCTCATCATAGGGGGGGATGTGATATTCCGCAAATAACCGGCACAATGTCTGCCCGATCTGATTGAGCAACGGGGGCTGGAGCTTACAGTCCGGGCAGGGAACAATACGATGCGTACGCCCGGCATAAAAGCCAATACAAGGCGCACCGTTTTTGTCGCGCCCCACCGGGAACTGCACTTTATTGCGGTACCGGTCTGTTTCTGGCGAGGGAAGGATATCCAGGACGGGAACGTCCAACCCACCAATGCGGCGAAAAGCATCCACTACGCTTTCCTGTTTGGCGCGCAGCTCAGCCTGATAAGAAAGATGGCGCAGGCTGCATCCGCCGCAAGGCCCGGCCACGGGACAGTCCACAGGGATACGATCTGGAGAGGCGCTGAGCAGCTCTTCCAGAATACCGAATGCGTACCGGCCGCAATCCTTCACGATGCGTACGCGGGCCTCATCTCCCGGCGCTGTGCCGGGGATAAAAACTGTCTCTCCATCCGGCGCATGCGCAACACCATTTCCGTCATTGGAAAGGCGTTCAATATGCAGTGGAATGATTTGATTCTTCTGGAAAGGCATAGAAAAAAATACTCCTTATAATAATATGGAATCGGATAGCTGCGCCAACCAGCGGCTCCGGTGTCCTGCCAGGCACAACGCCTGCAACAAAAAGAAACAGTAGCCTGCGCTCTGGCCAGCCGCCGGAACTGGGGGATATTACTCTTTTGCCTCCGAATCGTTTGTCTGGGAGGCGAGATACTTGCTGGGCGGTACACCTTTGGCACGCTTGAACACCCGTGAAAAATAGAATTGATCAAAAAAACCTACTGAAATGGCGACTTCAGCGATCGAAAGATTCCCCACACGCAGGAGCTTGCAGGCTTCGTTGATACGATATTCGGTCAGATAATCGATGGGGCTTTTTCCAACATTGAGCATAAAGACACGGTACAGGTGGCTGCGCGAAACACCTACGCTGCGCGCCACGTCGTCAATGGAAATGTCGTGGGAGTAATTGAACTGGATGTACTTGATCGCGTTGAGCACATACTGGCTGGAAGAAGAAGCGGCCCGGGGGCGCACATCGTTGGTCTCTTTCATCAATGCGGAAATAAAAAGATAGAGATAACCCACCATGGCCGCCTCGTCCTGTGGCTGTAGTCCGCGGGACTCGTAGATATGGGTCAGAGCGTCTCGCATCGCCTCGGGGTCCCGCGCGTGGTGGACTGGTTCAATATCTGTAAAGGGAAGTTGTGCCGCCAGCTTATGGGCACAAGCTCCGTTAAAACCGACCCAGCTGTATTCCCATGGCTGCTGTTCGTCGGCAGTGTAGCGGATGAGCTGGTTGGGGCAGGCGAAGAAAAGGTCCCCCGGCGAAACGGAAAATGTACGTCCTCTTACTTCAAAGGTACCGCGGCCCGATACGACCAGATGGATAAGATAGTGGTCGCGTATGCCTGGGCCCCAGGTATGCCCCGGTGCGCAGCGTTCCAACCCGCAGTTGAAAATGGAAAGCTCGATGTTATTGGTATAGTTTTGCTTGAACGATTGTTTATATACGTCCGCCATGATACCAGGACCTCCCGTTGGCAACATAATTCCTCTGTTTCCCAAAATTAAATCCAGTATAACATATTTCTGCCCCCAAATTCAACAAAAGTACATCTGAAAGTTGGGGTTATGGACAAAATTTCAACTTTTCCTGTGGAAGAAATTGAAAAATTGCATCTTCTGCATTACAATAAAGATATTCTTCCCGCATTCCACACTGGGCAGCGGGAAGGGGACAGGAAATGCCGCCAGAGGAGGAAAGCAGGATGGCAACCAGTGGAGAAATCCGGCAGCAGATCGCAGCAGGCCAATGGGACAGCAGACTGAAAGCCCTTTATGGCCCAGAGGATCTGATGCGGCAGCGCACACGGTGGTGCGCGGCATTGAAAGAGTTTGAAATATACTATGGGCCGGGGAGACAGGTGAGGCTTTTCACAGCTCCGGGCCGCACGGAACTGGGCGGGAACCACACGGACCATCAGCATGGATATGGTTTGGCCGCAGCGGTCACGCTGGACCTTGTGGCAGTAGCAGCCCCCAATGATGACGGATACATCCGGGTCAAAAGCCGTGGCTTCAACAAGCTGGATGTGATCGACCTGAGCGAACCGGCCCCTCAGAAAGGGGAAAGTACGCATTCGGCCAGTCTGGTGCGGGGCATTGCCGAGGGCTTCCGGGCAGCGGGCCGTTTGGTAGGCGGCTTTGATGCTTATACTGCCAGTGATGTGCTGCGGGGATCAGGCCTGTCCAGCTCGGCTGCCTTTGAAATGGGAATCGCGGTTATCCTGAATGAACTATATAACTGTGCCATGCCGCCCCCGGCTCTGGCCCGGATCTGTCAATATGCAGAGAATATCTATTTCGGCAAGCCCAGCGGCCTTTTGGATCAGCTTACCAGCGCGGTGGGCGGTGTGATTTTTGCGGACTTTTCCGCGCCGGATGCCCCCCTAATCGAAAAGCTCCACATCCAGGGGCTGCTGCCGCAGGGGATCCATCTTTGCGTTACAGATACATGTGGCAGCCACAGCGAACTGACCGGAGAATTTGCGGCCATTCGGAGGGAAATGGAAACGGTCGCAGCCTGTCTGGGAGCCACAAGACTGGCCCAGGTGCCGGAGTCCCGGTTCTGGGCAGAACTGCCTGCCTTGCGAAGCCGTTGCGGAGATCGTGCTGTGCTGCGCGCGATGCACTTTTATGAAGAAAACGCCCGCGTACTGGCTCAGTGCGAAGCCTTGCGCGGCGGAACGTTCGAATACTTTCTAAAACTGGTGCGTGACAGCGGTCATGCGTCCTTTGAGCTGTGCCAGAATGTCTATTGTACTTCTTCGCCCCGTGAGCAGGGGCTTTCGGTGGCACTGGCTCTCAGCCAGAAACTGTTGGAGCGCTGCGGTGGTGCGTGGCGTATGCAGGGCGGCGGCTTTGCCGGAACGATTCAGGCTTTTGTCCCGACAGAGGCGCTGGCAGGATATCGGGAGGCTATGGAGGCCGTTTTTGGTCCCGGGAGCTGTCATGTGTTGTGCCTGCGGGAACAGGGAGCCGAAGAAGCCCTGCGTTTATAAGTGCTGTCGTGACCGAGTTTTTCGCATGGAAAGTTGTGCAAATTTACGGAATACTCAGTAAATTTATGTGCAAAATCCGGCATTCCGGGAAAAAACATATTTTTCTCTTGTCAAATGCGGAAAAAAGCGGTATCCTATAAGCGCCATTTATTGATTTAGCACACTAAAGCGATAAAATGCGGAAGATTTTGAGAGGGGATTTTATAGATGAAACGTATTGTGTCCATGTTTATGGCCGGAGCACTGGCTTTGGGTCTTGCCGCCTGTGGCGGTTCGTCTGCCAGTACCAGTACGGCAGCTTCTTCTGCGGCAGCTTCCAGCGAGGCGGCACCCGCTTCCAGCGTGGCAGCAGAGAGCGATCTGGCGTATATCCAGGGCAACGGCAAGATGATCGTTGGCTACACGGTTTATGAGCCGATGAATTACACCGATGCCGACGGCAACTTTACCGGTTTTGACACCGAGCTGGCCGTGGCGGTCTGCGCCAAGCTGGGCGTCGAGCCGGAGTTCGTGGAGATCAACTGGGATACCAAAGAGACCGAGCTGGCTGCAAAAAGCATCGATTGCATCTGGAATGGTTTGACTTTGACGCCCGACCGTGAAGCAAATATGGCCTGCACGAACGCCTATGTCAAGAATGCTCAGGTGGTCGTGACCAAGGCAGATGCAGCTTATACATCTACGGCGGATCTCGTGGGCAAAACAGTCGTGGCCGAAGCCGGTTCTGCCGGTGAGAGCACGATCCAGGAGAATGAGGATCTGTCGCAGGCGGATTATGTTTCCAAGAGCGTACAGACGGACTGCCTGATGGAGGTCGCCGCCGGCACGGCAGACGCAGCGGTGCTGGACCTGACGCTGGCCAGCGCGATGATCGGCGAGGGGACCGACTACGCCGGGCTTGCTATCCGCGATGAGCTGAATGTGGAGGAATACGGCGTTGCATTCCGCAAGGGCAGCGATGCCGCCGAAGCAGTCAACAAAGCCTTTGAGGAACTCAAAGCTGACGGTACGATGCAGCAGCTTGCTGACAAGTATAGCCTGACGCTGGCAGAGTAACATACAGCAACACTGGAATACGGCGCGGAGCCTGTCCCATGCGGGGACAGAACATCTGGCGCCGCATTCCTGTTTTCAGCGGACAGACTTCTTTTTGGGGAAGCTGTGCCGCGGTCGTAAAACGGACAGGAAAGTGAGGAGTTCCGCTTGGCTGTGATTTTGGAGCGCCTGACCGGCGCATTCTGGCTCAACTGTGAGCTGTTTGGTCTTACGCTGCTGTTTGCATTGCCGTTAGGGCTGGTGGTGGCGTTCGGCTCCATGAGCCGCTGCAAGCCGCTCAGCGCGGTGGTCAAAACCTTTGTGTGGATCATCCGTGGTACGCCGCTGATGCTTCAGATCATCGTGATCTATCTGGGTCCGGGTCTGATGGGCTTTACCAACCCGTGGCCCTCCGGCTCCAGCGGCCGCCTTGTGGCGGCAGTGGTAGCGTTTGCGATCAACTATGCCTGCTATTTTTCCGAGATCTACCGTGGCGGCATCGAAGCGGTCCCCAAAGGTCAGACCGAGGCTGGTGAGGTGCTTGGTATGACCAAGAGCCAGATCTTCTTCAAGGTCACGCTGCTGCAGGTCGTCAAACGGATCCTGCCCCCCATGGGCAACGAGATCATCACTCTGGTCAAAGACACCTCTCTGGCCAACGTCATTGCCAATAAAGAGATCATCATGATGGCCAAGGAATATAGTGCCAAGGGCCTGATCTGGCCGCTGTTCTCCACGGCGCTTTTCTTCCTGGCTTTTGTCGGCGCACTAACCCTGCTGTTCGGCTGGGCAGAGAAAAAGCTGGATTATTTCCGCTGCTGACCCGAAAAAGAAAATCAAGAGAACGATATCGGATGATACTCTTCCCTCACAGTGTGTCGGAAAGGAGAAAATAAAACATGGCATTATTGGAAGCCACCGGCATCGGCAAAAACTTCGAGGAGACAAAGGTCCTGCGGGATATCTCGCTCACTCTGGAGCAGGGCGAAGCGCTGGCGATCATCGGTTCGTCCGGCTCGGGCAAAACAACGCTGTTGCGATGCCTGAATTTTCTGGAGCGGCCGGATACCGGCGTCATCCGCGTGGGCGGAGAGGTGATGTGGGACGCCGCCGACCCCGCTACCCAGCGGGAGAGCGAGGTGCGGAAAAAACGGCTGCACTTTGGCCTTGTGTTCCAAAACTTCAACCTTTTCCCGCAGTATACCGCATTGGAAAATGTGATGCTGGCCTGTGACCTGCTGGCCAAAGAACGCCCGGATTATAAGACCCGCAAAAAGGAACTGCATGCCGACATTGAGCAGGAGGCCCGTGATCTGCTGGCGCAGATGGGGCTGTCGGAGCGGGCAGGGCACTATCCTCATCAGCTTTCCGGCGGCCAGCAGCAGCGTGTGGCCATTGCCCGTGCGTTGGCTCTGCACCCGGATATCCTCTGCTTTGATGAGCCGACCAGCGCACTGGATCCCGAGCTGACCGGCGAGGTCCTGCGTGTCCTGCGGGACCTTGCGGACCGCAAGACGACCATGATCATTGTGACACACGAGATGAGCTTTGCTCGCGATGTGGCAGACCGCATCATGTTTATGGACGGCGGTGTGGTCGTGGAAGAAGGCCCTGCCAAAGAGCTGATCGACCATCCCCGTGAGGAGCGTACGAAGCAGTTCCTTGCCCACTATGCGGAGTAGACTTTCTGCAAAGT
>JBJERT010000116.1:0-1689 GCA_051882435.1 Faecalibacterium sp. | reverse complement strand
AAAACGCAACAAAACATATCCAAGAGGTATTATTTTATGAAGATTCCTGCAAATGGCTTTACCCACGGCGGCAAGTTCCATGCGGACGATGTGTTCGCCACCGCGCTGTTACAGATCGTGCGGCCGGATATCCGCATCACCCGGGGCTTCGAGGTGCCGGACGGATTCACGGGCATCGTATATGACATCGGGTTCGGCATGTTCGACCATCATCAGGAGCCGCGGGAGACCCGGGCCAACGGTGTGCCGTATGCGGCGTTCGGCCTGCTGTGGCGGGTGCTGGGGCCGGGGCTGGTGGGGGAGCGGCAGGCGCGGCTCATCGACGAGAACTTTGTCCAGCCGCTGGACCTGAACGACAACACCGGCGAGCCGAACAGCCTGTGCGACGCCATCGGATTTTTCAATCCGGTGTGGGATTCCAAAGAGGATGCCGACGCGTGTTTCTTTCAGGCGGTCGCAGTGGCAAAGCAAATTCTGGAACACCAGATCGCCAGCGCCAACGCGGTGAACCGCGCGGACGAAAAGGTCCAGCAGGCGTACAAGATTTCCCGGGACGGCATCGTGATTCTGCCCTGTTATCTGCCGTGGAAAAACGGCCTGTACAAGACAGACGCGCTGTTCGTCGTCTATCCCAGCCAGCGCGGCGGATGGAGCGCCCAGTGCGTCACCGACCACAAGACCAAACGCCCCAAGCTGCCCTTTCCCCAGTCCTGGGCGGGCCAGCCGGAAGAGGTCATCGCGCAGAAAAGCGGTCTGGAGGGCATCCGGTTCTGCCATGCCAGCCGATTCCTCATCACGGCAAAGGATAAGGAGACTGCCCTTGCCGCCTGCCGTCAGGTGCTGAAGAACAACGGAAGGCTCTGAGGATGAAACCGGAAACAGAATCTTTTGTCTATATGGTGCGGTGCCGGGGCGGTCAGCTCTACGCGGGCTGGACGACGGATCCCGCCGCGCGGCTCTACGCCCACAAAAGCGGGAAGGGCGCAAAATGTACCCGTGGGCTGGGCGCGCAGCGCATCGCGTATCTGGAACGCTGCCCCGACCGTTCCGCGGCGCTGCGCCGGGAGGCTGCGCTGAAAAAGCTGTCCAAACCGGAGAAAGAAGCGCTCTGCGCCGCGTGGGCGGAGCAGAACCGCCCCCGCCTTTCGGTCGCGTCCCGCGCTGACGCGGCGGACATCCTTGCCATTTACAACTGGTATGTAGAAAACGATACGGCCACCTTTCAGACCACTCTCTCCACCGTGGAGGAATACGCCGACTGGGTGGACCGGACCAATGCCGTTGCGCCGCTGCTTCTGGCGCGGGACGCGCAGGGCCGCCTGCTGGGCTATGCCTGCGCGCATCGCTGGCATGAGCGGGAAGCATACGCCTGGGATGTGGAGAGCACCATCTACTGTGCGCCGGATGCGCGGGGCCTGGGCGTGGGGGAGGCCCTCTACCGTGCCCTTCTGACGCTGCTGAAACAGATGGGCTACTGGAACGTCTACGCTCAGATCGCGGACCCCAACCCCGCCAGCGAGCGCTTCCACGAAAAGCTGGGCTTTTCCTGCGTGGGACGTACACCCCGCACGGGCTATAAGCATGGGCGCTGGCTGGGGCTTTCCATCTGGTGGCTGCCGCTGCGCAGGGGCCGTTCGGCTCCCGCTCCGGTGCAGCCCCTGCCCGCCCCGGATGTGGAAAAATTTTTGC
>JBJERT010000115.1:0-7847 GCA_051882435.1 Faecalibacterium sp. | reverse complement strand
GGCCGTTTGAAAAGCTTTTTCGGTTCCTTTTTCTCGAAAAAGGAACAAAAGAACCCCCGTATTATTTCTTCTTCGGCTTGTACCATGTGTCCTGCATGGGCAGCGAGTTGCGCAGGACGTGGTCGCGGGCGTAGTATGCGCCGTGGACGGCGGGAGCGGTGGGGATGGTGGCGATCTCGCCGATGCCCTTGCCGCCGTAGGCAAAGGGGAGCTGCTCCTTCTTTTCCACATAGATGGCGTGGATCTTGGGGATGCGGTCGGCGCGCATCAGGCCCAGCGTGCCGTACTTGGCGGTAGGCACGCAGTCCTTGAGGGGGAAATCCTCGGTCAGGGCATAGCCCAGACCCATCAGCACGCCGCCCTCGATCTGGCCCTGAATGGAGATGGGGTTGACCACCTTGCCCGAGTCATGCGCGGCCCAGACCTCTTTGACCCGTCCGTCGTCGTCCAGCACCACCACATGGGTGGCGTAGCCATAGGCGACGTGGCTCTTGGGGTTGGGCTTGTCCGCGCCCAGCTTGTCGGTCGGCTCGAAGAACTCGGCAAAGAACTCCTGCCCTTCCAGCGCGTCCAGATCGCCCTGCGCCGCGTCCAGCGCGGCCCGCAGCTTGACGGCGGCCATGCGCACGGCCTCGCCCGTGATGAGGGTCTGGCGGCTGCCGGAGGTCGTGCCGGAGTCGGGGGCCAGCTCGGAGTTGGACCCCATAAAGCGCATCTTGGCCAGCGGCAGGCCGGTGGCCTCGGCCATCATCTGCACAAAGACCGTGGAACAGCCCTGCCCGATATCCGACGCGGCGGAGTAGAGCTTCGCGATGCCGCCCTCCACCACGATCTTGGCGCGGCCCTTGTCGGGCAGGCCCACGCCCACGCCCGCGTTCTTCATGGCGCAGGCGATGCCCGCATGGTCGGCGTTGGCCTCATAGGCGTCCTTGACCGCCAGCAGCGTTTCTTTCAGCGCGGTGGAGCAGTCGGCGATCTGGCCGTTGGGCAGGACCTTGCCCGGCTCGATGGCGTTGCGGTAGCGGATCTCCCACGGGGAGATGCCCACCTTCTCCGCCAGCAGATTGATGAGCGATTCCAGCGCAAATTCGCTCTGGCACACGCCGAACCCGCGGAACGCGCCCGCAGGCGGGTTGTTCGTATAATAGCCGTAGCCCCGGATGTCCGTGTTCTGGTAGCAGTAGGGGCCGACCGAGTGGGTGCAGGCGCGCTCCAGCACCGGGCCGCACAGCGAGGCATAGGCGCCGGTATCAAAATAGATCTCGCAGTCCAGACCGGTAAAGATGCCGTTCTCGTCGCAGCCCAGCGTAAAGGTGCCCTGCATGGCGTGGCGCTTGGGATGGAAGTTGATGGACTCCTGCCGGGAGAACTTGACCTTGACCGGCCGCCCGACCCGCAACGCGGCCAGCGCCGCCAGATGCTGCACCGAAACGTCCTCCTTGCCGCCGAAGCCGCCGCCCACCAGCTTGTTTTCCACCACGATGCGCTCCGGGTCCCAGCCCAGCATGATGGAGATCTCCTTGCGGGTGTCGTAGACGCCCTGATCGGTAGAATAAATTTTCACGCCGTCCTTGTAAGGGAAAGCCACCGCGCACTCCGGCTCCAGGAAAGCGTGCTCGGTAAAGGGGGTGGTGTAGTGCTGGGTCACGGTGTATTTGCTGGCGGCCAGCGCGGCCTTGGCGTCGCCGCGGGTGACGTGGCGGCTCTGGCAGAGATTGCCGTTGGGGTGGAGCCTGGGCGCGTCGGGGGCCATGGCCTCCTGGATGCTGCGCACCGGTTCCAGCGGCTCGTAGTCGATCTCGATGGCTTTTTTGGCTTCACTGAGGATATAGGGCGTCTCCGCCACCACAAGGCACAGCGCGTCGCCCACGCAGCGGGTGATGTCGCCCTTGGCGATCATGACGTCCCAGTCCTGCTGGATGTGTCCCACCTTGTTGTGGGGCACGTCCTCGGCGGTCAGGACGGCCAGCACGCCGGGCAGCGCCAGCGCCCGCTCGGTGCGGATATCCAGGATGCGGGCGCGGGGATATTGGGAGCGCACCGCCGAGGCGTAGACCATGCCGTCCATATAGATATCGTCGGGATATTCGCCGGTACCCAGCACCTTGGCGCGCACGTCGGTGCGGAACACCCGCTTGCCCACGCCGATGTGTTCTCCCTGTTCCAGCTCGGGGTCGATCTGCTTGTCGCCCCGCAGGATGGCCGCCACCAGCATCACGGCCTCGATGATCTTTTTGTAGCCGGTGCAGCGGCAGATGTTGCCGCGGATGGCCCAGGCCACTTCCTCTTCCGAGGGATTGCAGTTGACATCCAGCAGCGCTTTGGCCGCCATGACCATGCCCGGGATGCAGAAGCCGCACTGCACCGCGCCCACCGCGCCGAAGGCGTAGACGAACGCCTCCTTTTCGGCGGGGGGCAGGCCCTCCACGGTCAGGATGGAATGGCCCTGTGCTTTTGCGGTGGTGTAGAGGCAGGCGCGGGTCACCTTGCCATCCACAAGGATGGTGCAGGTGCCGCAGGCACCCTCGCTGCACCCGTCCTTACAGGAGGTCAGGCGCAGGTCGTCCCGCAGATAGCGCAGCAGGGGCTTGGTCTCCTCGGTGGTGCGCTCCACGCCGTTGACCACGAATGTGTAACTCATAAGAACCCTCCTTTGCCCGGACGGGCGGATGCGGAAAGGGGCGCGGCCCACAGCGAGCCTGCGCCCCTTTCCCGTAAGGTGTTTATTTCAGCAGATAGGCATAGTCCTTTGCCACGGTCAGGATGAGCTGGCGCAGATCCTCATACAGGCCGCAGGCAGGGTCGGCCGCGTCGTACTCCCGCACGGTGTCGCCCAGACGGACCAGCACGCGGCTGCCGTCCAGCGGCAGATAGCCCGCGTTGGTGGAGTTCTCGAAGTCCTCGCGGCTCCAGAACAGGGTGAACTTGTCCTTGTAGGGACGGCTGTCGTAGGGGCAGAACACGGCGCAGTTGCCGCACTCGTTGCACATGCCGTCCACATGCAGGATCTGGCGCTGGCGCTTGCCGGGCACCCGGATGGCCACATTGGCGCGGTTGGGGCAGACGCTGGCGCAGGTCTCGCAGATCGTGGCGCAGCCCAGGCATCCGCCCTCGCAGCCGGTGCAGAGAGTGCCCTTTTTGGCGCGGACCGCGGCCTCGTCGGGGTCGATGTTCTCGGCGGCGTATTTCTCGAAATCCGCGCCCGCGATGGCGGCAGCGGCCTGTGCCGCGTCGGCGATGGCCTCCACCACGGTGGCGGGGCCGCGGCGGCAGTCGCCTGCCGCATAGATGTGGGGCGCGACCTGCACGCCCGCGGGGCGGCCCTTGCGGTCCAGCGCGGCCTCACAGGAGGCGTACAGGGTGGTGTCGATGGTCTCGCCGATGGCGGCGATGACCGTGTCGGCGTCCACCTCAGCGGTGCGGCCGGTGTCCACCGGGCTGCGGCGGCCGGAGATATCCGGTGCGCCCAGCTCCATGACGGAGCAGGTCAGCTTGCCGTCCTGCACGCCCACGGGAGCCAGCAGCTCCAGGAACTCCACGCCGTCCTCCAGAGCCATGGCCAGCTCTTCCTCGTCGGCGGGCATATAGCGTTTGGTGCGGCGGTAGACCAGCCGGACCTTCTCCACGCCCGGGATGCGCTTGGCGGCGCGGGCGGCGTCCATGGCGGTGTTGCCGCCGCCGATGACCACCACGTTCCTGCCCAGCGACAGGGTCTCGGGGGCGTTCTTGGCGGCCTCGAGGAACTCCAGCACGTCCAGCGTGCTGCCGTATTTCAGACCGGCGGTGCCGGGCTTCCACGCGCCCACGGCGATGATGACGTCCGTGAAGCCCTGCGCGGTCAGCTCGGCCACGCTGTGGACCTCGGTGCCGGTGACGAACTTGGCGCCGTAGGCCTTGCAGAGGGCGATGTCCTTTTCAATGGCCGCGGTGTCGATGCGGAAGGCCGGGATGACCTGCCGCACGATGCCGCCCAGCGTCTCGCGGCGCTCAAAGACGGTCACGTCCACACCGGCGCGGGAGAGGAAGCTGGCGGCGGACAGGCCCGCCGGGCCGCCGCCGATGACGGCGACCTTCTTGCCGGGCCGGGGCGCCGCGCCCTTGAGAGTGGGCAGGACGGCCTCATAAGCGCCGGAAGCGGCGGTCAGCTTGGCCGCGCGGATCTTCACCGCGTCCTCGTAGTAGCTGCGCATGCACTTGTCCGCGCAGTGGTGGGGGCAGAGGGTGCCGGTGACGAAGGGCAGGGCGTTGCGCTCCAGAATGATGTTCAGCGCGTCCTCCAGGCGGCCCTCCTGCACCGCGCGCAGGTAGCCGGGGATGTCCTGATGGATGGGGCAGCCGCCGCGGCAGGGTGCCTCGAAGCAGTCGATGAGCGGGACGGCGCGGCCGTTCTTGCGGTCGGGCAGCGGCTTGATGGGCTTGCGGCAGCGGGGGTCCGCGGCCACAGCCTCGTCCAGCGCCTGCACCGCGGCCATATCCACGCCCGCGAAGGGCGCACAGCCGCAGTCCATCAACAGGCCGCCGATCTGGCCGAAGCGGTCGTATCCGCCGGGCTTGAGGACGGTGGTCGCCATGGTGATGGGCCAGATGCCCGCGTCGAACAGCGAGCGGATGTTGCCCGCGTCCGCGCCGCCGGAATAGCTGATGCGCAGCGCGCCGTCAAATTCCTCGGCCACGCGGCGGGCCAGCGCGATGGTCAGGGGGTAGAGCGCCCGGCCGGACATGTACATCTCGCTGCTGGGCAGCTCGCCCGCGGCCACATCCACGGGGAAGGTGTTGGTCAGCTTGACGCCAAATTCCAGCCCGTTCTGCTGGCACAGAGCGGTCAGGCGGCGGAACATGGGCACCGCGTCGGCCCACTGGAGGTCCTCGACGAAGTGGTGGTCGTCGAAGGTGACGTAATCGAAGCCCAGCGAATCCAGACGCCTGCGGGCGAAGTCGTAGCCCAGCAGGGTCGGGTTGCACTTGACGTAGGTGTTCAGGTGCTTTTCGGTGATGAGATAGGTGGCGATGCGCTCGATCTCATCCGGCGGGCAGCCGTGCAGGGTGCTCTCGGTGATGGAGTTGGAGACGCGGGCCGGGATGCTCTCCACGAAGGCGGCGTCCACCTTCTGGAAGCGGTCCAGATTGGCCAGCAGCCACGTCCGGCACTCCTGATAGACCGGGGTGGCGGAGGCGTCCTTCATGCCCTCGATGTAGGCGTCCACCTTGGGGGACTGGATGCCCTTGAGGTCGTAGCCTACCGACATGTTGAACACGAAGCCGTCCGGCTCGCCCAGACCCAGCTCCCGGGCCAGCACCTTGCAGGCGAACCACGCCTTGACGTATTCGTCAAAGGCCTGCGGCACGGTCAGCTCGGTGGACCACTCGCAGTTATAGCACTCGTCGCCCGCGGTGATGCAGGGCTTGTTCACGCACTTGGAAAGCTCCTCGCCGTCCATGATCTGGACGGTCTTCAGCTCGAAGAAGCGCGCGCCCGCCACATAGGAGGCCACGATGTTCTGGGCCAGCTGGGTGTTGGGGCCTGCGGCGGGGCCGTAGGGGCTTTCGATCTTCTCGTCAAAGATGGGCAGCGCCTGCCCGTCGGTGTGATGCACCAGCTTGTGGACGCCGAAAATGCTGCCCTCGTTTCTGTATTCGGTCAAAGCCCAGTCCATCAGCTTGGCAAAGGGCATGGGACGCATGATATCGCTCATCGTTGCAACCTCTCTTTTCTCTCAGTAAGTCCGGTGGTTCAGCTGGCCCCAGAGCTTTTTGCTCTGCTCCATCGTCCAGGCGTTGATGGCCTCCTCGTCGATGCCCACGAACTCCCGGTCCTTGTAAAGGACCTTGCCGTTGATAATGGTGGTGCGGCAGTTCTTGCCCATCATGCCGAACAGCATGTGTCCGTCGGCGTTCTCCTCGCTGAACGGGGTGAAGGGCTTGTAGTCCATGACGATGACGTCTGCCGCCGCGCCGGGCTTGAGCACGCCCACCGGCTGGGGGAAGTATCTGGCGGCAATGGCGGCGTTGTTCTGGAACAGCATCTGCATGGCCTCGCCCCAGGCCACGTTGGGCAGCGCGGCGTTGTGGCGCTGGATGGTCAGAAAGACCTTCAGGCTCTCCAGCATGTCGTGGGTGTAGGCGTCGGTGCCCATGCCCACGGTGATGCCCTTCTTCATCATCTGCAGCACCGGCGCGCAGCCCACGGCGTTGCCCATGTTGGATTCGGGGTTGTTCACGGTCATGGTGCCGGTCTCCCGGATGATGTCCATCTCGGCGGGGCTGACGTGAATGCAGTGGCCCAGCAGGGTCTTTTCGCCCAGGATGCCGTTGTACAGCAGGCGGTTGACCGGGCGGCAGCCGTAGTTGCGCAGGCTGTCGTACACGTCGTTCATGCCCTCGGCCACATGGATGTGGAAGCCGGTCAGGCCGTCGTTGGCCTTGACCATGGCCTCAAAGGTCTTGTCGCTGATGGTGAACAGCGCGTGTCCGCCGAACATGGCGGCGATCATGGGGTCCTGTTCCTTTGCGGCCCAGCGGGCAAAGTCGGCGTTCTCGGCGATGGCCTCGCGGCACTTCTCCTCGCCGTCGCGCTCGCTGACCTCGTAGCACAGGCAGGCGCGGATGCCCAGCTCCTTGCACACGTCCTTGATGGCGAACAGGCTGCCGGGGATCTCGGCAAAGCTGGCATGATGGTCGAAGATGGTGGTCACGCCGTCCCGGATGCAGTCCAGGATGGTGGCGTAGGCGCAGGCGCGGGTGCCGTCCAGCGTCAGGTGGCGGTCGATGTTCCACCAGGTGCCTTCCAGCACCTCGAGGAAGTTGGTGGGGTCGTTGCCCGCGATGGCCAGACCCCGCGCCAGACCGGAATAGATGTGGGTGTGGGCGTTGATGAGGCCGGGCATGATGACGCCGCCTCTGGCGTCCACCACCTCGGCGTCCGGGTACTGGGCGCGCAGCGCGGCGGCCTCGCCCACCGCGGCGATGGTCGCCCCCTCGATGGCGACAGCGCCATCCTCAAAATAGGGGTGGGCGGCATCGCGGGTGAGCAGGCGGCCGTTCGTTACCAATAACATAGCAGGTACCTCCTTGTTGGTCGTGTTCCTTCGGCCCGTGCGCGAAGCACTCCGTTGCAGCCAAAAATAAAGTTTTTATTGCAAATAAAATTCAGGCTATTATAATAGAACCAGAATTTTTTTCGGGATCAGGCAGTTTTGTTAGAGAAAGAAAGGCGATCATATCATGTTAGCTACTGAGATCCGGTTCTGCCTCCGTCTGGCGAAAGCCATTGCCCGGCAGTTCGGCCCCAACTGTGAGGTGGTGGTCCACGACCTGTGCACCAACGAGCCGGAGCATTCCATCGTTGCCATCGAGAACGGCCATGTTTCCGGCCGCAAGCTGGGCGACGGCCCGTCTTATGTGGTGCTGGAAGCGCTGCGCAGCGATACCCGCAAGCTGGAGGACCGGCTGGCCTATCTGACCCGCACCGAGGACGGCCGCATCCTCAAGTCCAGCACCATCTATCTGCGGGACGAGACCGGCAAGGCCATCGGCATCTTTGCCATCAACTACGATATCTCCGCCATGAAGGCCATGGAGGAGATGATCCATGGATTCGTGGGGACGGTGGCCCCCGCCAGGGAGGCCCCCGCCATCACCCACAGCGTCAGCGAGCTGCTGGATCAGCTCATCGAGCAGAGCGTGCAGATCGTGGGCAAGCCGGTGGCGCTCATGAACAAGGAGGACAAGGTGCGGGCCATCCGCTTCCTCAATGACAGCGGCGCGTTCCTGATTACGAAGTCGGGCGCGAAAGTGTGCAGCTATTTTGGCATCTCCAAGTATACGCTGTACAGCTATCTGGACGAGGC
>JBJERT010000114.1:0-7851 GCA_051882435.1 Faecalibacterium sp. | reverse complement strand
CCCCGTCCCTGCACAACCCATGCAGGTACGGGAAGCTGTTTCAGCTCTTTTTTCCCCATCTGCGCATTGCAGCGTCGGCCAGGCGGGAAGCACACCAGCCCAGCGCAAGACCCAGCAACGCGCCTGTCAGCACATCGGTCGGGAAATGGACGTACAGATACAACCGCGAAAGTGCCATCAAAGACGCAAAGATCACGGCAGGCCAGCGCAGCGGGCTGTGCTGGAACCACAGCGCAAACGCCGCTGCGAAAGACGAACCGGAATGCCCCGAGGGGAACGACCAGCCATTCGGGCGGGGGACCAGCATCGTCACAGCGGTGTTGATATCGCAGGGCCGCGGGCGGGCGACCAGCGGTTTGAGCACACCATTGCCCAGGATCTGATACCCGATGAGCGCCAGAGCCATTGCCAGCCCTGCGCGGCGGGTACGGGGGATCGCCAGCATCACCAGCGCCAAAGCGATCCAGATCACTCCGTGGTCCCCCAGTGTGCTCAATGCTACGGCCAGCACGTCCAGCACTGCGCAATGGATATTCTGGAACCAGTCCAGTATCACAAATTCAAATCCCAATGTCTTTTTCCTCGCTCCTTTTTAAGATATGGGGCGCCGCGTCCCGATCAGCGGCAGTCGTGCAGCTTGGGCGCGTCGAGCTTTGCCGACAGGAAATTCCATACCGCGTCGCCGCCGCCGGGCAGCAGAAACGCCTGGTTCTGCTTCACATAGAGATAGATTGCGTTCTGCGTCCGATATGCGCCGTAAGCCTCGGCCCAGAGAAAACGATGCGTCGGCTGCGGTTTTTCCTGCTGGCCAGCCATCCAGACCGAAACACCTTCCCCATCCAGTTCCAGCCGATAGAACGGTTTGGGCGTACTCAGGCCCATGCGCTGGATCTGCACCTTCAGGTTATGGAAAAAAGTCCAGAAATAGACTCCGGGCACGCCCAGCGCCACCAGAGCCAGAACCACTGTCAACAACAGCGCGCCCTCCCGCCTGTTCACCTGCGACAGGCAGACCCCCGCGAAAAGCAGCAGGATCGCTGCAAAGATCGTGGGCCTGCGCCAGCGCTGCTGGTGGCGGAACAGATCGAACACTGCAAAGTCGTGAAAAGACTTTTCGTCCATCGTAACCGAGATCTCCATCGTTTGCGACATACCAGATGCCTCCTTTTTGGGCATAGTACCATAATTTTGTGGAAAAGACAAGAGGAAATCTTGCACTACTTCCATGAATCGTGTAAAATAGAAAAAGATTTCATCTATTTCCCGCGGCCCATCCCCTGCGGGAACGGGAGGAGGCGGCTCGTGTGCAAGGCCGAAACCGACAGCGCACCCTCAAACAACATATCACGCTTTGTCTGGGTGCAGCCTTTCTGGCGCTGCTGGTGCAGATCAGTCTGAGCTTCTACCAGTCCAGCATCGTGCTGGGCGAGATGGACCGGCAGATGGGCAACTTCAACGCGATCAGCAGCTTCCAGAGCGGCGTGGAGGCCAGCCTGACGGCACTGGAAAGTTACCGCTGGGAATTTGGCGACGAGGACGTCCTGCTGGAGCAGCTTCATGCTGCTGCCACCACGACCAATGCATGGCTATGGCGCATCGACGGCGATCTCGACACCACCAGCGAGGAACAGAATCTGCTCTATCAGGCCGTCTGCACGACCTATGACCGCTACATGGCGCTGCTGGAGCAGTTGGAGGCACAGGTAGCCGTGGGCGCAGACGAAGCGGCATCCCAGCTCTATTACACCCATCTCTCCCTCTGCGGCGGCTATCTGCGCCAGTACACCCAGCAGCTTCTGAATATCGCTATCCTGGACGCAAAAAGCGGATACACCACTCTTTCCACCCAGAATGACCGCATCCGGCTGCTCCAGACGGTTGTTACAGGGCTGTGCATCCTGTTCTGCTGTGTGGCGGTCCGGGAGGTGCTGCGGATGCTCACGCCGGTGCAGCAGATGATCGGCGCGTCCCGGGAGATCAGCCGCGGCGCGTTCGACACACCGGACATCCCTGTCCCGCGGCAGGCCGAGATGGGCCAGCTTGCCGAGGCGTTCAACCGCATGAAGCGCTCCATGGCCCAACAGGTCAGCACGTTACAGGAGAAGAACGAGATCGAGCGCGAATTGCACCGCCAGCAGACCGAAGCGCTGGAGCTGCAGAACCGCATGGAGCACAGCCGTCTGCAGCAGCTGCGCAGCCAGATCGACCCGCATTTCCTGTTCAACACCCTGAACGTCATCCTGCAGACAGCCGGTCAGGAGGCTGCCTACCGTACGCAGGCCCTCATCGCCGCGCTGAGCCATCTGCTCCGATACAGCCTGATGAGCAACGACGAGCAGGTGCCGCTGGCGCGGGAGGTGCGCATCGTGGATGAATATTATTCTATCTACCATGTGCGCTTTGGCGAGCGCATCCAGATGGAATGGCGCATCTCGGACTCGCTGGATCTGACCGAGACGATGGTGCCCTCCTTCATCCTGCAGCCCATTGTGGAGAACGCCTTCAAGCACGGCATCTCGCCCCGGGAGGAGGGCGGCCGGGTACGCATCCGCATCAATCCCCTGCGGGAGCGCGGCCTGCTGTACATCAGCGTCTGCGACAATGGCGTGGGCATCTCACCCGAACGTCTGGCCCAGCTCCGCGGCGCACTGGAATATCTGGCGGCCCACGGCGCTGCAGGCGAACGATGGGAGCACATTGGAGTTTATAATGTGGCCGCACGGCTGCGGCTGTTGGATACACGGGCACGGCTTCTGGTACGTTCGCGGCCAGGGCGCGGCACTGCAGTGGTGCTGTACCTGCCCCTGAAGGAACAGACAGAGGAGGAAAACGAAGATGATCCGATTGCTGATCGCGGATGATGAACAGATCGAACGGGAGGCGCTGGCAGATATCGTTGCCCGAAGGTTCGAGCATGAGGTCGTTTTGCAGCGGGCGGAAAACGGCCGCAAGGCTGCGGATATCGCGGTGCTGTGGGGCGCGGATCTCATCCTGATGGACATCGAGATGCCCGGCATGAGCGGACTGGACGCGGCGCGGGCCGTACTGGATCAGCGTCCTGAATGCAAGGTGATCTTCATCACTGCGTACAGTCTGTTCCAGTACGCGCACAGTGCGGTACATCTGGGCGCCTGCGACTACCTGCTCAAGCCGGTGGACCCCGACGAGCTGGAGCAGTCCATCCGCCGGGCCATTCGTCAGATCGAAGCCGGGCGGCGGCTGGCCGCGCTGGCGCCTGTCCAGCCTGATCCGGACTCTGCGGAGCCGGGTGCAGAACCTTTGGGTGCGGAGCTGACCGCGGATGCCGAGGGCGAGAACAGCCAGGCTGCCCTTGTCATGGCCCATGTGCGCAAGTACATGGAGGACAATTATATGTATGACCTTTCGCTGGACAGTGTAAGCGAGATCCTGCGCATCAGCCCGGCCTACCTTTCCGTACAGTTCAAAAAGTACCAGAAGATGAATTTTCTGGACTGCCTGACCGAGCTGCGCATCAACGCGGCCAAAGAACTGCTGTCCGACCCGTTCCGCTCTACCGCCGAGGTCGCCTCGATGGTCGGCTACGAGGACGCCAGCTATTTTGCCCGGGCTTTCAAGAAGCGCACCGGCATGACCCCCACGCAATACCGCAAGGAAGCGGCCCGCACCGCCCGGGAGGCCACACGGTGATGGCCCGGCGCAGACAGGTGGTGTTCGGGCTGGCCGGTCTGCTGGCTTCCTGCGCGCTGACGGGCTGCGGCATGCTGCGCACGGAGCAGGCGCAGGCAACGCAGCCCGAGCTGCTGCTGCGTTACGCGGAGAACCAGCCGGAAGACTACCCTACCACACAGGCGGGGCTGGCCTTTGCGGAGCTTGTCGCGCAGCGCACCGGCGGCCGGGTCAAGGTCCGGGTCTGCTGCAGCGGCGAGCTGGGCAGCGAACAAAGCGTCATCCAGCAGATGCGGTTCGGCGGCATCGATTTTGCCCGCGTATCGGTGAGCCAGCTCGCGGGACAGGTCCCCGAGCTGAGCCTTTTGCAGCTCCCCTATCTCTACGAAGACGCCGGCCAGATGTGGCGCGTCCTGGACGGAGACATCGGAGACGGATTCCTCTCACTGCTGGATTCCATCGACCTTGTGGGGCTTTCGTGGTACGACGCAGGCGTACGGCGGTTCTACACCCGGCACAAGGTCACCTGCCTGGAGGATCTGCGCGGCCTGACCCTGCGGGTGCAGGAATCCGACCTAATGAGCGATATGATCACCGCGCTGGGCGCCAACCCGGTACAGACCGTTTACAGCCAGGTCTATGCCAGGCTCTACAACGGCGAGATCGACGGTGCCGAAAACAACTGGCCCAGCTACGAAATGATGGCCCACTATGAAGTAGCACCTTTTGTGCTGCTGGACGAGCACACCCGTGTGCCTGAGATCCAGATGGCCAGCGAGGCCGCACTGGAAAAGCTGGCCGCACTGGACCCCTCCTATCCCGAGCTGATACGGGAGTGCGCCCGCGAAAGCGCCCGGGTGGAGCGTCGGCTCTGGGCCGAGCAGGAACAGCGCAGCGAACAGGCGATGCGCGACCGCGGCATCGAGGTCACCCCGCTCAGTGACGCGGAAATGGAAAAGTTCCACAAAGCAGTCCAGCCGCTCTATGAGTCATTTGCCGACTGGACAGAGGTGCTGGAACGCATCCGGGAGGCGTAAAAACCCGAAAAATGCAAGCAGGTCAACACAAACGTGTTGGCCTGCTGTTTTTATCGGGCAACGCCCGCTGTCTGCCAGAGTTCTGCTTTGACCGCTCAGTCTTCTCGCACCAGCGCAATAAACGCTTCCATCTGCGGCGTAAGCCACTTGTCCCTGTGATAAAAGAGCTGCCGGCGCATCTCAATGCAGCAATCCGGCACATTGAGCCGCACCAGCCGCCCGGCGGCCAGTGCGGGCCGCACGATGTATTCGGGAAGAAAGGAAAGCCCCATGCCGCGCTCTACCATCTGGCACAGCAGCGCCGCGCTGCCCAGTTCCAGATAGGGCCGCAGCGTGAGCTGCTGTGCAGCCAGACGCTGATCCAGTGCGTCACGGTAGCTCATCCCGCGTTCGGTGAGCAGAAATTCCTGTTCCACCAGCTCTGCAAGGGTGACTTTCCCACGCGCGGCCAGCGGATGCTGCGGCGGAGCAATAAAACAGACCGGCTCCGGCTTGTCCACCGAGATCACGATGCGCGGGCGGACCAGCGGATGGTCCATGGTATAGGCCAGGTCGATCTGGTTGATGCTCAGAAGGCGGAGCATCTCGTCCGTGGTGGCGGTGCAAAGCACCAGCTCGACCGCAGGGCATTGCTCGTGGTAGCGCTGGAGCAGCCCGGGCAGGAAGGTGCTGCACACAGAGTCCGCCAGTGCCAGACGCAGCACGCCCCGCGCCTGCTGCGGATGCTGCAAGGCCGCCTGCGCCTGCTGCGCTGTGATAAGCAAGGTACGCGCATATCCAAGAAACGTTTGTCCTGCGTCGGTCAGCCGGACGGTTTTGCCGACACGGTCGAACAGCGGCGCGCCCAGCTCTGCCTCAAGCTGAGCGATCTGCGCTGAGACGGCTGACTGCGAATAGCCCAGCTCCCGCGCAGCCTGCGAAAAGCTGTGCTGTTCGGCAATGTGCAAAAAGGTATTGATGTTTCGCAGTTCCATAGGCCGTTCCTTTCCGGTTCAGCGCGGCAGGATCTCCCGCACGGTCAGCACTTCGCCGTCTACGGTAAAGCGAAGCTCCAGCTTTCCGAATCCCATGCCGTAGATCCGTGCAGGATCATGCTGGTAAGAAGGGCGCGGGTCGTTTTCCAGCACACCGTTCAGCGCCTCCCGATCTTCCGGCGGCACCTTCGCCCACAGCTCAGGAGGGCATTTTATTTGCAGGCGGTGGCCCTGCGTCTGAGCCGTGAAGCCCGCGGCCGCATCCGGGTGACAATCGGCATACGGGAGATAGGGCTTGATGTCATAGATAGGGGTGCCATCCATCAGATCGGCGCCCCGCACACAAAGCACCGGCCCCAGCCCCGGACGCTGTTCGATCTTTTCCAGACGCACACTGGACAGTCCCAGCGGGTTCGGGCGGAAGGGAGAACGCGTGGCGAATACGCCCACGCGGGTATTCCCTCCCAGCCGCGGCGGCCGGACTGTGGGCGACCAGCTTTCCCGCACCGCACCGGAAAACTGCCACACGAGCCAGATATGGCTGAAATCTTCCAGACCACGCACAGCGTCAGGATTGCGGAACTCGGGAGTAAAAATGATCTCTCCCCGAAGGCTGTCCACCAGCCCGCTCTGGCGCGGGATACCGAATTTCGTGGGGAATGCAGTATGGATATGTGCAATGACCTTGAGTGTCATGGATTCCTGGGGGTGTTCCATGGGAAGGCTCCTTTTTGTTCCTTTGTGAAAAATGGACCGAAAAGCCTGTTCTCTGTGCTGCACATCGATGCGGTACAGAAATCCGGGCGTCAGTAGACTTTCGGGATATCGAAATCCGCCGCAAGTCCGCAGCTGGCACGGAATCTTTCAAGGTCTTTCGGGCTGCGGACCAGCATGACCTCTTCTATCTTTCCGGTGGAAAGGTTTTGGAACCCTGCGACCTGTTCGCCGGTGCAGATACTGCATTTGAGTACGGGGCGCACAGCGCCGGGGTCATAAGAAAGATTCGAGCGCTTTTTCCCAAACACAAAAATGCCTCCTGTCTTTCAATAAGAGCAATCATCACAGTCCACGGCAAAAGCCCACGGCTTTGCCCTCGATCTGTAATTCTTCAAGCTGGGAGCCGGTGTAGATCATCGGCGGGCAGACTGCGGCATTATCTGCCAGCAGCATCACCGTGCTGCCCTGCCGGTGGAAATGCTTGAGCGTTGCCTCCTCTCCCACGCGGACCGCAGCGATCTCTCCCTGCTCCACCTCTGGCTGGCGGCGGATGCATACGATATCTCCGTCCCGAATGGTCGGCGCCATGCTGTCACCGTGGCAGGTCAGCGCAAAGTCCGCATGCCACGCCGCAGGAACACCGATATAGCATTCGATATTCTGTTCGGCGGTGATCGGGGTACCGCACGCGATAGAACCGACCAGCGGCACCCGCGCCATTGCGGGCAGCGGCTCAAAGCCGGGCGGCGGACTTCCAGCAGGAACCGCTCCCAGCAGCCAGGCAGGCGTCGTTTCCAAGGCTGTGGCCAGTTCCTCAAGCCGGGCCTGCGGCAGGTCACTGACGCCTTTTTCCAGTTTTGTGATCGAGGATTTGGAACGATAGCCCATGCGCCGGGCCAGCTCCTCCTGCGAAAGTCCCAGTTCTCCCCGGCGCTGGAGGATCCGCTGCGACAATGTGGACATTAGAAATCAACTCTCTTTCCGGACCAGCAGGTCCCTTTTGAGTACGAATGCACACTTATTCTAGAATCTCTGCTTGTAGTATAACAAAAAAGTTCCTGAAAATCAACTTTTTTCGTGATTTTCAAATAATTGGTTGACAATCATTCAACATCAGGCTATAATGCAATCACAGGTTGAATAAAAATAAACTTCAAAACAGGAGGCTTCCAAATGAAAAACGATCCGATGGTCAAAAATCTGGTAGCGGGGAGCGGATATAAGCTGCATCATGTAGCGCGGGTCCTCGGCATCAGCAGCAACACCTTACGGCTGAAGCTCAACGGTACAAGCGAGTTCAAAGTCGGAGAAGCCCAGCGTTTAGCAGAGCTTTTGGGGCTGAGCACAGAGCAGCGCGACGCCTGCTTTTTTGGAACGGAGAACAGCACCAGTAACTAAGAAGCCATTTTCATAAGCATTGCACACCGTCTGGACGGTCTTTTTGCCAGCATCCTGCGTTGCTTTCCCTTGCAATC
>JBJERT010000113.1:0-1694 GCA_051882435.1 Faecalibacterium sp. | reverse complement strand
TCTTTTTCCGCCAGCTTGCGGCCCATGAGCACGCCCATGACGCTGGCCATCATCAGGCCGCGGGTCCAGCCCGAGCTGTCGCCCAGACAGTGCAGGCCGCGGATGTTGGTGTCGAGGTTCTCGTCCATTCGGACCTTGTTGGAATAGAATTTCAGCTCCGGGCTGTACAGCAGCGTTTCGTTGGCCGCGAACCCCGGCACCACCATATCCAGCATCTTGATGAACTCGATGATGTTGGTCATGGCGCGGTAGGGCATGGCGGCGGTGATATCGCCCGCCACTGCGTCCTTGAGGGTGGGCCTGACGTTGCTCTGCGCCAGCTCTTTGGGCCAGGTGCGCTTGCCGTCCAGGATATCGCCGTAGCGCTGCACCATGATGTGGCCCGCGCCCAGCATGTTGGTCAGCTCGCCCACCTTCTGGGCATAGGCGATGGGCTGGTTGAACGGCTCGGTAAAGTTATGGGAGACCAGAATGGCGAGGTTGGTGTTCTCGCTCTTTTTCTCCTTGAAGCTGTGGCCGTTGACCACGGCGAGGTCGTTGTCATAGTTTTCCTGCGCGACGAAGCCGCCGGGGTTCTGGCAGAAGGTGCGGACCTTGTTCTTCCAGGGCTTGGGGTAGCCGATGAGCTTGGACTCATACAGCACCTTGTTGACCTTCTCCATGACCTCGTTGCGGCACTCGACACGCACGCCGATGTCCACGGTGCCGGGATTGTGGGCGATGTGATGCTCGGCACAGATCTTTTCCAGCCAGTCCGCGCCGCGGCGGCCGGTGCCGATGACCACCTCCTCGGCATAGACCGCCCGGGGCGCTTCGCTGCCCTGACGCAGCAGCACGCCCTTGCACACCTCGTCCTCCAGCAGGATGTTCTCGCATTCGGTGGAGAACAGCATCTCCACACCGTTGGCGGCGAGATAGTTCTGGATGGCAAGATACAGTTCCTGGGCCTTTTCGGTGCCCAGATGGCGGATGGGGCAGTCCACGAGCTTGAGGCCCGCATGGATGGCGTTTTTGCGGATCTCCTTGATGTCCTCGCCGGTATAGATGCCCTCCACATGGGGGTCCGCGCCAAATTCCAGATAGATTTTGTCGGTGTAATCGATCAGCTCCTGCGCGAACTCCTCGCCGATGAGGCTGGGCAGGTCGCCGCCCACCTCATAGGACAGGCTCAGCTTGCCGTCCGAGAACGCGCCCGCCCCGGAAAAGCCGGTCGTGATGGCGCAGGTGGGCCGACAGTTGACACAGTGGCCCAGCTCTGCCTTCGGGCAGTGGCGCTTTTCCACCGGCTTGCCCTTCTCCACCAGCAGGATGCGCTTTTTGCTGCCGCGCCGCAGCAGCTCCACCGCCGTAAAAATGCCCGCCGGCCCGGCGCCTACAATGATAAGATCGTATCGGTCCATAGTTGTTTCCTTTTTGTTTATTTTTTTTTGTTCCTTTTTCGAGAAAAAGGAACCGAAAAAGCTTTTCACACGGCCTGCGCATACGCGCAGGCCAGAATTTTTTGAAGCATAGGGCAGGTCTCGCTGCTTTTGTCAGGCGCGGGCGGGCTGTACAGAGTGCGTTTACGCCCTCTCAGTCGCCTGCGGCGACAGCCCCCTCAAAGAGGGGGCCTTTTTTGGTGCGCCGCCGACAGGTGCTGCTTGGAATCGCCCTCTCCGTCATTGCTCCGCAATGCCACCTCTCCCAGAGGGAGA
>JBJERT010000112.1:0-7926 GCA_051882435.1 Faecalibacterium sp. | reverse complement strand
AGCTGTTCAAACAGAAAGTTGATCCCCGCCACGACCTGCGGTGCGGAACGGAAGTTTGCGTCCAGCGCCAGCAGCGCGTTCTGCCCATGTGCCCCTTCGGGCGGGAGCGGGCGGGCAGCGCCGCCCGGCAGCGGCGGCCACTGTTCCAGCTTTTCCCGGAAAATGCTGGGGTCTGCCTGGCGGAACCGGTAGATGCTCTGTTTCAGGTCGCCCACAAGGAACAGATCATCCCCCGACGGCGAGGCCAGACAGCGGTAAAGCGCATCCTGCAGGGCGTTGGTATCCTGATATTCGTCCACCATCACAGCCGCATAGCCGCGGCGGATGCTCTCACACAGCGGCGTGGGGCGGCCGTCCTCCGACCGGAGCAGCCGCAGCGCCTGATGCTCGAAATCACTGAATTCCAGCAGCCTGCGTTCCCGCTTCCGGGCAGAGAAACGCGTGTCGAAATCCCGCACCGCGGCAAACAGCGCCCGCAGACGCGGCAGGGCGGCGCGGCGGTCCAGTTCCGCTTCTTCCTCGCTGCAGGAGATCAGCCCGGTGATGTGCTCAAACAGCGCTGCGCCCTCTTTGGCGCGGGCGCGGATGGCCACTTTGTGCTCTCCGCTCGGCTTGGGGCCGCTCGGGCCACCGAGGCCCGGCAGTGTTTCCTTTTCCAAAACAAACGGTGTGAGGAAATCATACAGCGGCGTCCACTCTCCTGCCCGGGCCAGCCGTTCGATGCGTTCCATCTGTTCGGCCGAGGTCTCCAGCCGTTCCAGAAGGGCGGCGAACCGGTCGTTGACTGCCGCCACGGCCTTTGCTTTGGCGGCAGCCATTTTTTTGCTCTCCTCCGCCTTGCGCTGCTCGCTGCCCCAGTCGAAACGGCAGTCTGTCAGCGCGGCGCGGAACAGCTCCGCCCCCGCATGGGCGCGCCGCGCCGCTTCGGACAGCAAAAGGTCGTGCCAGCAGGTGTTCTGGAAGCCGTTCTCCGCCTGCCACGGGGCAAGAAACTCGTCCAGCTTCCGGTCGTAATCCGGCAGGGCGCGGAGAAAATCATAGACCTGCAAAATCGTCCGGCCTGCCGCGCTGTCGGTGCGGCCCTTGCCGTACAGGTCTGCAAAGGCACAGAAATCCGGGTCCTGATACGCCTGTTCCAGCGTTTCGGACAGAGCCGCGGCGCGCAGCTCCGCCACGCTGCCGGGGTCCGCGGGCGAAAAGTCCGGCGGGATGTCCAGCGCCTGAAAATGATGACGCAGAAGGTCGAGACAAAACGCGTCAATGGTACAGATGGGCGCGCGCTGCAGCAGCATCCTCTGGCGGCGCAGCCACGCGTTGGCGGGCTGCTGCTGGCTGAGGCGGAGCAGCGCCTGACCGATGCGGGCGCGCAGCTCTGCCGCCGCCGCATTGGTGAAGGTGACGATCAGCAGGCGGTCGGCGTCCACCGGGTGTTCCGGGTCGGTGATGAGCCGCACGGCCCGTTCGGTGAGGACGGCGGTCTTGCCGCTGCCCGCTGCCGCGCTGACCAGCAGCGCACCGCCCCGGTCCTCGATGGCGGCACGCTGCGCAGGGGTCCAGTTGGGTCCGCTCATGGTTTTTCCTCCTTGTCCGGCTCCGGTTCAAAGGGTTTGGCCGGCGCGTCCAGCGCCCGCTCCCCAATGCCTGTTTCGTGGCAGCAGATAAAGCCATAGTCGCACCATTCACAGGGGCTGCGGCCCGTGACCAGCGGCTCGGCGGCGATACAGCCGCTGTAAAGCTGTTCCCCCATCTGCCGGACCAGATGGTCCAGATGCAGCTCGATGCGGCTGAGCTTGGCCGCGTCGGCGCGCTTGCCGCCGCGGTCTGTGGGCTGACCGTTCTTTCCAAAATGGAACGGAAGATAGCGTCCGCTTTCCTCCGCGTCCATCGCATCAAAGACCTTGCGTTCGTCCCGCACCAGACCGTCCATCTGGTAAACGGCAGGCCGGGCCGCCGCAGCACGGTCGGTGGACTCCGGGGCGGGGTCGGCCAGCAGATACAGTACGCCCGCAGGCTCTGCGCCCGTGAAGCGCCCGCTTTTGTCCCGGGTCAGGCTGAACAGGTACAGCAGCATCTGGCAGTCCAGGCCGCAGTAGACCTCACGCAGGTCCAGACGCTTGGTGCCGGTCTTGTAGTCCACGACCCGCACCCAGCGGGTCCCGTCGGCTTCGATCCACTCGTCCGCCCGGTCCACGGTGCCGACAAGCTGCACCGTGCGGCCGTCCGACAAATGATAGAGCTGCGGCTGTACCGCGCCCTCGCCGGAGCCGATCTTCAGCTCACAGGCCACCGGGCGGAAGCTGCTCTGGCGCTGCTCGTCGCGCAGGAAGCACAGCAGCCCAGCCATGCTCTTTTTCAGGCGGGAAAGCAGATAGTGGAACCGCGCTGTGTCCTCCGGCAAAAACTGCCGGGCGTATTCATCCACCAGAAGCGACGCCAGCGCGGCCAGTGCCTCGTCGTCCAGCTCGGCAAAGGGCTTCGCCAGCGACGCACAGGGGTTGTCCGGCCCCGGGGATGGGTCCAGCGCCATTTGCAGCACCCAGTGGATCAGGCTGCCGCTCTGGTCGGCGCTCAGCTCGGCCCGGCGGCGCGGCCGCAGACCCAGAACATAGTGCAGGAAATAGCCATAGCGGCAGGTATAGTATTTTTCGAGCTGGCTGGGCGAGATGTGCAGATGCCGCCCCAGCAGGGTCTCCAACGCGGGCAGATCCCGCACCTGACGGGGCGCGTTTTCGGTCACCCGGTCCAACATTGCCAGACTTTCGGGCCGTGCGCCGCCCGGAGCGGTCAGCGCTTCGGCCAGACTGGCGCGCTCGGGGTCGGTCAGGGGCCAGCCGCCGCCCAGGCAGTCCAGCGCGTCCGCCGGAGTGGCGGCGAGGTCGGACAATTCCAACTGCGGTGCAGCCGGTGCCAGCGCCTCCACCACAGGCTCCAGCGCAGCGCAGAGCGTCGCACCCTGTCCGCTGGGCCAGCTCATCCACAGGCCCTTTGCCGGAGCGGTCAGCGCCTTGTAAAAGCAGACCTGCTCGCGCACGACACGGTTCTCAAAACAGTCCGGCAGCTCGATCTGCCGCGCCATCAGAGCGTCGCGGTCGGCATGGGTCAGCAGTCCGGTCTCCCCCGGCGCGGCGGGGAACTCGCCCTCCGCCATTCCCAGCAGGAACACATAGTCCGGCGCATCCAGCCGCATTTTTCCCGCGCTGGCCAGTACCACGGAATCCAGCGTCTGGGGGATATGGCCGAGGTCCGACGAGCGCAGCAGCAGACCGAACAGCTCCTCGTATTCCGGCACCGTGACGGGCTGGCTGCCCAGAAGGTGCGCCATCTCGTCCAGCAGGCCCATCACCACGTTCCACTCCCGGGCGGCTTCCTCCGCCGCCGGGATGCCCCGGGCCGCCCGCAGCGCCTCCACCTGCACGGCTTGCTGCCGCTCGGCCCCCAGCTCATCCAGACAGAAATACAGCGCCCGACTGATCTGCTCGGCATCTGCTCCGCGCACCTTCCGGCGCAGCGTCTCCACCGCGCCCACCAGTTTGCTGCGTGCTTCCTCGGCGTCGCGCAGGTCCTGGCTCTCTTCCTCGCCCATCTCGCCGCCGAAGCCCCGGGGATTTTTCTGGAACGGCTCCCGCCACGCGGCCGCGCCCGGCGACCAAGTATAGGCGTAATTCTCCAGCGCGCAGACCTGCCGCTCGGTCAGGTCGCACAGCCCTGTTTTGGCGAGGGTCGTCAGGTGTTCGGTCATCTCCGCGCCCCGCGCCAGCGCCAGCAGTGCCCGGACCGCCGCGGCGGGCGCACTGAACTCCGGGGTGGTCGGTTCATCGCAGTATAACGGGATGTCCGCCATGCGGAACTCATACCGCACCGCGGCGCGATAGAGAGACAGGTCGCGGCAGACCACCGCGATCTTCCCGCAGCGCACGCCCTGCCGCATCAGGCGGCGGATAGCGCCCGCGGCGGCGCGCGCTTCTTCTTCCCGGCTGGGCGCGGCAAACAGCCGCAGCTCCGGCGGGGGCGTCGCCATCGGCTCACAGCTTCCGGTCTCCAGAAGCCGCGCCACGGCGGCAAGGCCGGGAGCCTCCTTGTGGCGCAGGTCCTCCCGCAGCAGCTCCGGCACGGCCACCTCCGCGCCGTTCTTCCGCGCCAGCTGACGAAGCTGGGCCGCCACCTGCTTTGCGCCCGAAAACAGGCTGAGGTCTCCGGGCACCATGGGCGCGCCGTCATCGCACAGCGCCACGGTCACGGCGGGCAGAGCCGCCAGCATCGCCCCCATCAACCGCTTTTTGGGCGCGTTGAAGGTGTCAAATTCGTCGATGAACACTTCCCGCTCCCGCAGGAACTCCGGCAGGCTGCCCCGCGCCAGAGCTGCTTCCAGCCGGGTCGCCGCCAGCGTCAGACGATCTGCCGGGTCCATGCCCGTCCCGGCCAGAAGCGTCTCATAGCCCTGAAAAATAAGCGCCAGTTCCGAGAGCTTTCCGCTCTCTGCCCCGCAGCCCTGCGCCAGATGATAGAGCTGCTCACCTGACAGGCCTGCGCTTTTCAGCTCATCGATGGTCTGGGCTGCCATCTGGCAGAAGGCCGCGCTGCGCCGGTGACGGTAATAATAGTGGACGTTGTCCTGCAATTCTTCCAGTGCGCGCCGCACCAGCACCGCGCGCCCGGCATCCGAAAGCGTCTGCACCGCTGCGCCGCCCTCCACCGAAAGGATGCGTTCGGCCAGACTCGTAAAGGAAAAGCTCTCGACCCGGCCGGACAGTGCATCCCCCAGTTCCCGGTAAATCCGGGCCTCGGTGCTGGAAGTGAACTGCTCCGGCACCAGCAGGATGCTGTTCTGTCCTGCCTGTGCGCGTGCGCGCAAACGCTGATAGAGCAGCGTCGTCTTGCCGCTGCCCGAACCGCCAAGGATCAGCCTCAGCATGATGGGATCCCCCTTTTTTGGATAGTTCAAGGCCTATTGTACCACAAAACAAGGGCAAAGCCACCTGTTTTCTTTGCAATCCCGGCTGCGGCGTGATACACTGAGGGAAAGTTTTAGCAACAGAGAGGAGCTTCTCATGAAAATCTTAGCAGTGGATTACGGCGACAGCCGCACGGGGCTGGCCGTGTGCGACCCCGGCGAGCGGCTGGCCTCCCCCATCAAGCCCCAGATCGAAGCCAAGGGCATGGACAAGGTGGCGGCGAAGGTCTGTGAGGCCGCACAGGCCCATCAGGCTCAGCTCATCCTCATGGGCCTGCCCTGCAATATGGATGGCACAGAGGGCGAACGCGCCAGAAAGAGCCGCAAGCTGGCAAAAAAGGTCGAATGGCTCAGCGGCCTGCGCGTGCGCATGTGGGACGAACGCCAGACCACCCTTGCCGCCGCCGAGCTTCTGGACGAAGCCGGGACGTTCGGGAAACGGCGCAAGGCCGTTCTGGACTCGATGAGCGCCACGGTCCTTCTGGAAGATTACCTTGCATGGCGCAGGGAGCACCCGGGAGAGGAATAAAGAAACAACGCTCCCGGTCTGTACGGTGCTGCACAGACCGGGAGCGTTGTTGTTATTATTGCGTACTCAGGACGCCGCCTCGGGCCATGTGGTGATGGTCACGCTGTGGATCGTGATATCCTCCGTCGGCCGGAATGCCTCGTCCACGTCGGCCTGCGCGATGGAATCCACTACCGCCATGCCGTCATAGATCTGGCCAAATACAGTGTCCGTATAGTCCAGATATGGCGCGCCGCCCGCCGTCTGGTAGGCGCTGACGACTTCGGCGCGATAGCCTGCGGCGTTCATTTTGTCCACCAGCTCCTGCGTCACCGAGGCACTGCCGGGCAGGGTCTGCATCACATAAAAGACGCTGGCGCAGTCGCCCGAGCTATCCGTTGCGGCGCACAATGCGCCGGAGTAATGATGCAGCCGGTCCGTGGCCTCTACCGGATAGCGGTTCCCGTTCCAGATGGTGGCCCCTCTGCCGTCCGCGCCCTGACCGGCCTTGACGACAAAGCCCTTCTCCACATGCGTGAAGGTCAGGCCGTTATAAAACCCGGACTGGGCCAGACCGATGAAATTGTCGCAGGCCTGCGGGGCCTCTTCCCGGAACAGCACCGCCCGGAAGGTGCCCGCCGAGGTCTCGAACACCGCAATGGTGTCCCCCTCGGCCGGGCGGGTATATTGCAGCTCGGCGGACTCCACCGCCGGGCGGCTGATGGTCTGCGCCGCCTGCGCGCCGCCCCGGGGGCCGCAGCCCGTCAGCAGGACCGTCAGGGCCAGCGCCAGCGACGCGAATGATCTGATATGCATAGTTTCTCCCTCTGCGTCATAGGATAAAAGCAACAGCCGCACTCCTGAGCGGAACGGCTGCCGCAATGTCCCGAATGGTATCAGAGCTTAGTATAGCATATTCCATCTCAAAGCGCGAGAGGAAATGCATGAAAAATTCCCCGCCGTTTTCTGTGCGAAAAAGCATCTTGACGAGCGGGCAAAAAAACGCTACACTATAGGCGTACCGAGGAGCACGAAATCAATCGCTCCGAATTTCCGGTAAGATTTTAGGAGAACGTCACGATGGCAGATGAACGGAAAGACCCGAATGTCGAAGAGGAATATCAGCCCGACCTGATGACTCTGGAGGACGAGGACGGCAACGAAGTCACGTTTGAGGTGATCGACGCGCTGGACCACAAGGGTGTGCATTATCTGGCCGTGGTCGAATACGTCGAGGACGAGTCGCAGCTGAACGAGGACGCGCAGCTGGTGATCCTGAGCGTCGGCGAAGACGACGAAGGCGAATATCTGGATGTGGTAGAGGACGACGAAACTCTGCTCGAGGTCAGCAAGCTGTTTGAGAAGCGGCTGAGCGAGAACTACGAGATCGAATAACTCCCCTTTCTGCGTCAGTTTGCAGACAAATGATCCGGCAAAACTTCCTGCCCGGCTCGATTTGTTGCGGTTTATATGATCCTACTAATCATTCAACGGGAGCCTGGCGTCCGCCGGCCGATTGCAGACCTCCCCGCCATGGGTCGACCATGGAGGACCGATGAGGAAGCGCGAAACCGGAGGCAGGGCACCCACCTGTCCGCAAGGGTAGGTTTGATTGACCGCAGACGACCGGGCGGGATTTTTCTCGCAGATCTCCGCGCGCGGTGTCCTCTGCCCTGAGGGCGCGGCGCGCGGTTTTTCTATATTTTTTGATGGATGTATGAAACGGCGGCCCCCGCGGCCGCGAAAGGAAGTGTCAGCGGCATGAAGTCCGAACATCTGGTCGGCACCTCGATCCCCCGGTTCACCTACGACACCCCCACGGTGCCGAAAAATGATTTTTACGCCTTGTGTGAAGGCGAACAGCCGCTGGTCATGATCTTTCTCCCCAGCTTCAACCACCCTGTCAGCCGCGAGTACATCACCCGTTATCTCAAGACTCTTTCGATGCTGAAAGGGATCCGGCTGGCCTGCGTCGTGCGTTCGTCTCCCCAGACCGTGGCCGCGGCGACCCGCGGAAATGATTTCCCGTTCACGGTCATCTGCGACGAGCCGGGTGTGCTGTACAGCTATCTGGGGGTCGAACAGACCCGGGGCATCCTGAGCTGGAGCTTTGCTGCCCAGCGCATCTTCAAAGCGGCCCGGGACGCGGGCTATCAGTATGACCGCAATGCGCCGCAGATCCTGCCCCTGACGCTGGTGGTCGGCCCGAAGGGACAGATCCTGTTCACCCATTCCGGCCGCAGCCAGACCGATCTGCCCGAGGACTGCCGCGCGATCCGTGAAATCGTCCAGCAGGTGCAGACAGCTGCCGCTGCCCAGCGTTCCGCTGACCCCAATCATTCGGACGAGACCCTCACCCTGCCCGACCTGATGGGCGTGTGGGAGGACGGAGAGTACCCGTCGCCGCTGTCCTGATAAGACGGGGGTTTTGTTCCTTTTTTGAAAAAAAGGAACCGAAAAAACTTTT
>JBJERT010000111.1:0-7979 GCA_051882435.1 Faecalibacterium sp. | reverse complement strand
GCCTTCCGCACAGAACAGAGGCGAGGTCCGCCGCCACACCTTCCGCCTTTGCTTCTTCACAGCATCCGCACGCTCCCCACCGTGAGCACCAGCCCGCATAGACCAAAGCCGCACAGCAGATAAAAGATGTGGGCGGGGCTGCACCCGCGCTGTTCCAGCCAGCGGTGCAGGGGCGCGGTGCGGAACAGGCCGCGGCCTTTCAGCCGCACCGCCGCGATCTGGAGCGCCAGCATCCCGCCCTCCAGCCACCAGGGCAACGCCAGAGGCAGAGCCAGCCCCGGCCAGCCGACGCACAGGGGGATGCACCCCACGGCTCCGGCCAGGAACAGGCTGCCCGTAGAGCCGGAGCGGACCTTCGCGGGCGGAAAGTTCCACAGCAGAAAGGCCATCAGCGCCCCGGCCAGCGCCGCGGGCAGCACAGCCAGCGGGAACCAGCCCAGCACGGTCAGGGTGGTCATAAGTCCCAGCATGGCGGCAAAGGCCGTGCCGCAGACCACGCCGTCCGCGCCGCCCGCCGTGCGGGCGCTCTCGGCCAGCGCCACCAGCTCCAGCCCCCACAGCGGCCCGGCGGCCCCGCCCAGCTCCACATAGCCGACCCCGGGGGCGGAAAGGCCGGTGGTCATGCAGCCGCTGGCGGCCAGCACCAGAACAAAGAGAGCGGCGGCCCCGGCTTCCAGCAGGAGCCGTGTGCCCGGGCGCAGCCCCAGCGGCTGGCGGCGGCGCAGCCGGATCAGGTCGTCTGCCGCGCCCACCGCGCCGAACAGCAGCGCGCCGAACAGCGCCAGCATCAGCCGGGTGGTCAGGCGGCTCTCGCTGCCCAGCAGCTCCGGCTGCGCCACGCAGGCGGCGGTCCAGCCCACGCCCACGGCGGCCAGCGTGCCGACCATGAGGCACAGCCCGCCCATGGTGGGGACGCCGTTCTCCAGCGGCCCCCACGGCTCGCCGGCCTCCATGGGCGCACGGTCGGGGTCCAGCGCCTTGAGCAGCGGCACCATCAGGTTCCCCAGCGCCGCCGTAAGGACAAAGCCCAGCGTCGAAGCGACGATCAAGGCAAAACGAATCATACTTTTTTACTCCGAATGGTTTACTTCTGCTCGGCGTAGAACAGGGCCAGCGCCCGTTCCAGCTCCATGGCGCGGCTGGCCTTGACCAGCAGGGCGTCGCCCGGCTCGATGCGCTTGAGCAGGAAATCCGCGGCCTGACGATAGTTGTCCGCGTGCAGGGTCTTGAGGCCCTTGGCCGCCGCGACGATGGCAGTGCGGCGGGCCTGCTCGCCGTAGGTCACAAGGCAGTACAGCCCGCTGTCCGCGGCGAGGCGGCCCACTTCCTCGTGGGCGGCGCGGCTGGTGTCGCCCAGCTCCAGCATGTCGCCCAGTAGGGCGAACCGCCGCTTGCAGGGGAACTCCCGGAACATGGCCAGCGCGGCCTTCATGCTGTCGGGGTTGGCGTTGTAGCAGTCCTCGATGACCGTGACGCCCTTGCTCTCCACGATGCGCTGGCGCATGCCGGTCTGCTCGAACAGCTTGAGGTTCTGCGCCGCCTTGCGGGCGGGCAGGCCCAGCCGGGTGGCGGCGCAGTAGGCCGCCAGCGCGTTGGCCACGTTGTGGCGGCCCAGCGCGGGGATGTGGGCCATAAAGGTGCCGTTTTCCTGATCCTCCAGCAAAAAGCTCATGCCGTCGGCTTCCTGCCGGATGGACACCGCGCAGACGTCGGCGTTTTCGTCGATCAGGCTGAACCACACCGGCCGGACGTGGGCGGGCAGCGCCGCGCTGCGCAGATAAGGGTCGTCGTAGTTCAGCACCAGCGGCGCGCCCTCCGGCAGGCCCGCGCAGATCTCGAGCTTTGCCTTGCAGATGTTTTCCTGACTGCCCAGATTGCCGATGTGGGAGGTGCCGATGCAGGTGATGATGCCCACATCCGGCCGCGCGCAGCGGGTCAGGCGGTCGATCTCGCCCGCGTGGTTCATGCCCATCTCGACCACCGCATACTCGGTGTCCGCGCCGATCTGGAACAGGGTGCGCGGCAGGCCCAGCTCGTTGTTCTGGTTGCCCTCGGTCTTGATGGTCTCGCCAAAGCCGCTGAGCGCCGCATAACAGAACTGCTTGGTGGTGGTCTTGCCCACGCTACCGGTCACGCCCACGACCTTGGGGCGGTACTGTGCGCGGTAGTTCGCGCCCATTTGCAGCATGGCGCGGTAGCTGTCCGGGCACAGGACCGCGCGCCCGGCGGGCACGCCCTCCACCGGATGGTTGAGCACGACGCAGAGCGCGCCCTTTTCCAGCGCGGCGGCCGCGAAGTCGTGGCCGTCGAACCGTTCGCCGGGGAAAGCCACGAACACGCAGCCCGGCTGCACCTCGCGGCTGTCGGTGGTCACAAGGTCCACTTCGGGATCCTGTGTGAAAAAGCCCTCCGGGATCAAACCGGCCAGAAGTTTGCTTGCCAAAATCGGTTCCATAATCGTTTTCCCCTCTCTATAAGTTTATGTTCCTCACCCGCAGGTGATGGTGACGATGGTGCCGCGCTGCACGCTGGCACCCGGGGCTTCGCTCTGGCTCTGGACCAGACCCTCGGCGCTGCCTGCCACGACGCAGTTCAGGCCCGCGGCCGAGAGCATCTGCCGCGCAAAGTCCGCGCTCTTGCCGGTCACGTCCGGCACCTGTACATGGCTGCCCTCCCAGGTGTCGGTGTACAGGTAGATGGTGGTGCCGTAGGGGACCTCAGTGCCCGCCCTGGGGTACTGGTAGGTCACGGGGGCGGCGGCCTGACTGGACTCGCTCTCCAGAAGCTGATGCTTCAGACCCTTGATGTTCAGCGAGACCTGCGCGTTGCTCCACTCCTGCCCGATGAGGTTGGGCACCTTTACGGTGGTCTGGCTGCGGTCCACGCCGTCGGTGGCGATGCCGAGATAGGGCGCCACCTCGCTGATGATATTGCCCACCACAGGGGCGGCAAGGATGGAAGAATAGTCGGTCTTGGCGTTGTTGGGGTCGTCCAGCATGACGTAGACGAGGATCTCGGGGTCGTCGGCGGGCAGCACCGCCACGAAGGAGGCGACTTTTTTGTAGTCGCCGTCGGCGCGGCGGTCCATGTTCAGCTGCTCGGAGGTGCCGGACTTGCCGCCGATGCGGTAGCCCGCCACATAGGCGTTGACGCCGCCGCCGGTCTGGGTGCCGTCGCCCACCTCGTACTCCATGATCTGGCGGATCGCCTTGCTGGCGCTGCCGCTGATGACCTGACGGCGGACCTTTGCGCCGATCTCCTCCACCACGTTGCCGTTCTGGTCGGTGATCCTGTCCACCACATGGGGGGTGACGAGATAGCCGCCGTTGACCGCCGCCGCGATGGCAGTGCAGGTCTGCAGCGGGGTGATGGCCATGGCCTGACCGAAGGAGGAAGAAGCCAGCTGGACCTCGCCCATGTTTTTGTCGGTGTAATACTGCATGAAGCCCGTCTCGTTGGGCAGGTCCACGCCGGTGCGCTCGGTGAAGCCGAACGCCTTGAAGTATTGATAGAACAGCGAGGAGCCGAGCCGCTGACCGAGCTGGATGAAGTAGATGTTGCAGCTGTTGCGCAGGCCCTCGGCCAGGTCCTGCATGCCGTGGGCCTTGCGCCCGGCACAGTGGTAGGTCTCCTTGGCCACGCCGTAAGCGCCGGAGCAGTTCAGAGTGGTGTACCGCGTGGCGTTGCCGGAATCCAGACCCATGGCCGCGGTGATGACCTTGAACACGCTGCCGGGATAGTACAGCTCGGTGATGGTCTTGTTTTTCCACTGGATGTCCCGGAAATAGCCGGAGTAATCCGCCTCGGGGTCCAGGATCTTGTTGCCGTTCTCGTCGGTGACGAAGCTGCCGTCCTCGTTTTTGAGATAGATGCCGTACAGCTCCGGCTCGGCGCGGACCAGCTCGTTGAGATAGTCCAGATTGGCGCTGTAATCCAGCGGGGCGTTGGGGTCGAAATCCGGCTTGGAGGCCATGGCGAGGATGGCACCGGTGTTCACGTCCATCACGATGGCGCAGCCGCGGTTCTCGACGTTGTTGGCGGCGATGGCCTCGTTCAGATAGCGCTCCACGATCTCCTGCACGTTGACGTCCAGCGACAGCACCAGATTGCTGCCGTCCCGGGCGGCGTAGGTGGTGGCGTTCTCGTCCGCGATGGCGTTGCCGTAGGCGTTGCGCAGGGTGATGGTGCGGCCGTTGACGCCCGCGAGGGTGGATTGGTAGGATTTTTCCAGACCATAGGTGCCGTAGCCGTCCGCGTCGCAGAAGCCCAGCACCGCCGCCGCGAAGGCGCCATAGGGATAGTCGCGCTGGAAGCTCTTGGTGGAGGACACCGAGATGCGGCCCTTGCGGACGGTGTCGGTGGTCTTTTTGTGGTCGGCGTTGTACTTTTTGACATAGGCCTCGATGGAGAGCTTGACCGCGTTGTTCACCTTGGTGGCGAGGGTCTGGTACTCCGAGGTGATGTTGGACAGCGCCTTGTAGATCGACTCGTATTGTTTTTGATAGGCCGCCGAGGAGGTGTCCACCTTGTCCAGGCTCTCGCCGTCGCCGGAGAGCAGCCGCAGCGCGAGCTGGGTGCTGATCTCGGCGCAGGCGGCGGTGTCCAGCGTGCGGATGGATTCGCCGGTGTCCTCGTTGGTCGTGGTGATGTACAGGGCGGAGCTGTAATTGGGGTCCGCCCAGATGGTCCACACCACGCTGGTGGAGGCCAGCGTGATGCCGGTGGCGTCGTAGATCTCGCCGCGGGTGGCGGGCAGCTGGGTGTCCAACAGCTGCTGCTCGGCCGCGTACTGGCGGTACATGGAGCCGTCCCGGATCTGGATCTGGTACAGGCTGCGGATGACGATGCCCGCCGCCAGCAGCACCGCGGCGATGGCGGCCGCGAAGCTCCACCGCCCCATGGGCTGGCGGATGCGGTCCCGCGGGTCGGCGGGGCGCAGGCGGTAGGCGCGGTGATGCTTTTCAGGTTCTTTCTGCATTGCGTTCTCCTGCATAAACCGAAAAAGCGTGCGCTGCCGCACGCTTTCCGGTTCGATTCAGTGATCCCACTGCACGGCGCCGAGGATGGTCACAGCGCCATCGTGGAGGAAATCGGTCCACTGCCGCACAGCGGACTCCTTGCGCACCAGCACGCTCTGCTCGTTCAGACGCACATAGGTGATCTGGCTCTGGTCGATCTTCATCAGGCCCAGACGGCTGGCCGCATCCTCGATGCTGGTGATGCTGGTCCGGCTGTTCAGGGTGCTGGTGTAATAGGTGTACTGGCTCTGTTCGCTGATCAGCTCGGCCTTCGCGTTCTGGATCTGGGCGTTCAGCTCCACGAGCTGGGCCTCGCTCCACAGCAGGCAGACCGCGAACCCCACCATCAGCCCCAGCGATACCAGCTGGACCATGTGGCGCATGGCGGCCTGGAACGGCGAGAGACGGCGCTTGCCGCCTTTTTCGACGCGCAGCGGCGGCTGCTGGGTCTGGGGCGCCCGCCTGCGGCGCACCTCGCTGCTGCGAACGCTGTTCTGATCGTATGCTGGCTGACCCATAATGAGTTGCCTCCTCACTTTTTCAGCATTTTTCTATGACGCGCAGACGCGCGGACCGGCTGCGCCGGTTCTCTTCCAGCTCCCGGGGGTCGGCCTCGATGGGCTTGCGGGTGACGAGCCGTCCCTGGGCCTTGCCGCCGCACACGCACACCGGGAACTCCGGCGGGCAGGTGCAGGCCGTGGCCCAGCGGCGGAACTTGTTCTTCACCAGCCGGTCCTCCAGCGAGTGGAAGGTGATGACACACAGGCGCCCGCCCGGCGCCAGACGGTCAAACAGGGCGTCCAGCCCCTCGTCCAGCGCATCCAGCTCGTGGTTGACCGCGATGCGCAGCGCCTGAAAGGTGCGGCGGGAAGGGTTCTTGTTCTTGCGCCGCTCGGCGGGGGGCATGGCGCTGGCCACAAGGTCGGCCAGCTGCAGGGTGGTCTGGAGCGGGGCGGCCCCGCGGGCCTCGACGATGCGGCCCGCGATCTGCCAGGCATACGGCTCCTCGCCGTAGTCCCGCAAAATGCGCGCCAGCTCCTCGCGGGAGGCGGTGTTCACAAGGTCCGCCGCCGTCTCGCCCTGCTGGCTCATGCGCATGTCCAGCGGCGCGTCCGCCCGGTAGGAAAAGCCCCGGGCCGCGTCGTCCAGCTGATGGCTGGAAACGCCCAGATCCAGCAGCGCGCCGTTGAGCTGCGCGATGCCCAGCCGGTCCAGCGCCTCGGCCGCATAGCGGAAGTTGGTCTGCACCACGGTGGCGGGCAGCCCGTCCAGCCGTGCGCGGGCGGTCTGCACCGCGTCGGGGTCCTGGTCCAGCGCGATGAGCCGGCCGCCGGCCGCGGCGTCCAGCCGCAGGGCGATCTGGCGGGAGTGGCCCGCGCCTCCGGCCGTGCCGTCCAGATAGGTGCCCGCCGGGTCGATGGCAAGGCCCTCGAGGCATTCTTTCAGCAGCACCGGAATATGTTCAAATGAGGAGGGGTCAAAGGGCTGTCCGGGGATGTCCATCGGCCTCGTCTCCTTTCGTGGATAGCGATTTGTAGGTATCGTGACGATACGATTTTATTGTAACAAATCGAGGCCCCGAATGCAAGGGCTTTGCCGGTTCTATTTTGCACAAACCTTTCGACCGTCCCCGCGCGGAAAAAAGGCCCCCGCCGCGGTCGGTGCCGAAGCGGGAGCCTTGCGTTCCTGCGCTGTTTTTTGGATGCCTTGCGGGTCAGAGCGCCTTCTTGGCGTTCTGGCGCAGGCTGGCGCGGAGCTTCTTGACCTCCGCGGCGTTTTTCAGCATGACCTCCTCGCTGGAACGGAGCAGGTCCTCGCAGTAATCCGTCGTGGTCTGGCGGACGGTGCGGGCCTCGCCCTGGGCGGAGGAAAGGATCTCCGCGGCGCGCTGCTGCGCGGCCTTGACGATCTCGGATTCGCTGACGAGGATGCGGGCGCGCTCCTCGGCCTTTTTGATGATGGCCTGCGCCTGCGCGTTGGCCGAATCCACGATCTGGGCGCGGTCGCTGACGATGGTCTGGGCCTGGTGCAGCTCCTGCGGGAGGTTGGCGCGGATCTCGTCCAGATAGTCCCGGATCTGCTCCACGTCCACGATGCGCTTGCCGCCGCTCAGCGGCATGCCCGCGCTCTCCTCCAGCGCGTCCTCGATGGTATCCAACAGCTCGTTCACGTTCATTGCGCTTCTCCTCCCTGTGCTTCGGGCATGGGCTTCTGGTATTTCCACAGCAGCACACGGCCGTATTTGTATTGTTTTTTCAGGGTCAGGCTGCCCACCTGCGCGGGCAGGACCAGCCCGGTCTCGCTCTCGCACAGCACGATGCCGCCGGGGGCCAGATGCGGCTCCACCGCCGGAAGGATGGCCTCCAGCGTGCCGCCGCGGAAGGGCGGGTCCAGCAGCACGAGGTCAAATTCCTCGCGGCAGACGGACAGGAACCGCGCGGCCTCGCCTACGTTGACACGGCTGCGGTCGAATACGCCGCAGGCCTTGCAGTTGCGCAGGATGATGCTGACCGCCTCGCGGTCCTCGTCCAGAAATACGCACCGCGCCGCGCCCCGGGACAGCGCCTCGATGCCCAGCTGGCCGCTGCCTGCGTACAGGTCCAGTACCCGCGCGCCGGGCAGGTCGAACTGCACGATACTGAACATGGCTTCCTTTACCTGAGAGAGTGTAGGCCGGGTCACGTCGGTGCCCGGCAGGGTCTCGAGCCGCCTGCCGCGGGCCTCGCCTGCGATCACACGCATTGCTGCGCCTCCTTTTCCGCCGGTCGCCCGGCTGTCCTTGTTTTGTGTTCTCATATTATCGTCAGTTTTAAGGCGATTGTCAAGGGAAACGGGGGTTTCTTCCTTTTTCGAGAAAAAGGAAGCGAAAAAGCTTTTCAATCGCAAGCCGCATACGCGGCTTGCAGAGGGTCTTATGACAGCCGGAAGTCGTGTGGGCACCTTTTGCGCGCTCCCGCGCGC
>JBJERT010000110.1:1594-8004 GCA_051882435.1 Faecalibacterium sp. | reverse complement strand
ACCAACAAACCTTCCCGCCCATCGCATAAGCGATGGGCGCAGTAAAAAGCTTTTTCGGTTCCTTTTTCTCGAAAAAGGAACAAATCCCCGTTTTGCACATAGCCCGTAATGCGTTGACTTCTGGCGGAGAGTGTATTATCATAAAAAAGAATTTCCCGGACATCTGCCGGGAGGGAGGGGACAGACCATGAAACAGTTTACCGCTACGGTCAACGACGAAGGAGTACGGCTGTCGCGCTTTGTACAGAGCGTGACACGCGACTTTCCCACCAGCCTGTTGTATAAGAGCTTCCGCAACAAGCGCGTCAAGGTGAACGGAAAGAAAGGCGCACCGGAGGACCGGCTGCGCGCAGGAGACCTCATCGAGCTGTACATCAACGATGAGTTTTTCCCGGCGGAGAGCGCTGTGTCCCCAAAGCCCGTCCGGCGGCAGACCGGCCAGCCGAAAGTGACTGTGATCTACGAGGACGCAGAGATCGCGGTATTGTACAAGCCTTCCCATCTTCTCTGCCACAGCGACCGCACCGGCGACGCGAATCTGGTGGATGCGTTTGCCCGGTATCTGGAGCAGAAAGGCGAATATGACCCCAACGGTGAGAACCGTTTCAAGCCCGCGCTGTGCAACCGGCTGGACCGGGGCACCGAGGGACTGGTGATCGCCGCCAAGAGCTATGCCGCCCTGCGGGACATGAACGAGATCATCCGCACCGACCTGCTGCGCAAAGAATATTACACCATCACAGTGGGCATCCCGCAGAGCGGGCGCTTTACGGCGTGGTGGGAACACGACGAAAAAAACAACAAGGTCAGTATCCACGCCCATCAAAGCCAGGATGAACGCCGCAAACAGATCATTACCGACGTGGATGTGCTGCGCACGGCTGGCCCGTTTGCGCTGTGCCGCATCGGTCTGATCACGGGGCGCACGCATCAGATTCGCGCGCACCTGGCTTATCTTGGCCGCCCGGTGCTGGGAGATGTGAAGTACGGCAATCGCAGGATGAACGAGCGCACCGGGACCCGGACACAGGCGCTGTGCGCGGTGCGGGTCAGCTTTTTGGATATCCCGCCGGAGAACACCCTGCACCGGCTGTCCGGCAAGGTCATCAAACTGAAGGAGCCGCAGATCGTCCGGCAGTTCGAGGCTCTGGACAAGCGCACTGCCGAAACGAAAGGAGTTGTTTCTCATGGACCTGAATCCCCTGTTTAAGAGCGTCCTCGAGCAGGACACGGCTGCGATCGTGATCTGCGCACCGGATCACACCATCGTTTATATGAACCCCGCTGCCGTGCGGAGCTATGCCAGGTATGGCGGCGCGGCGCTGGTGGGGCGCAGCCTGCTGGCCTGCCACGAGCCTGCCTCCTGTGAAAAGATCCAGCAGATCGTGGACTGGTTTGCCGCAAGCCCGGAACACAATATCGTATTTACCCATCATAATCCCAAGCAGAACAAAGACGTCTACATGGTCGCTCTGCGGGATGATGCGGGGCATCTGATCGGCTATTATGAAAAGCACGAATACCGTAACGCCGAAACAGGACGGCCCTATGAAATAGAATAAATGCCCTGTCGGAGGGAGATAAACTGACGCCCCTTTTCGCTTTCGGCGAAAAGGGGCGTCAGTTTGAAACAGAGGGGGAATCGGGTGCGCCGCCCTCTGGCAGAGCTTTGAGCAATTCCTCGGAAGAAGAACGGATGATGCGCCCGACTTCCAGTGGGATATCCTCCAGAGGACAGTCCAGCTCACCACGGAACCACTGCTGATACAGCGTGATGATGCCGCCCGAAAAGTAGCCGACCCGCAGCGCAAAAATGCTGCTGGAACGGATATCCTCAGGCAAAGCTGTGTCGCTGCGCATATAGTCCAGAATGCAGCGGCGCAGCTTTTCAAGGAATCGTTCGGACCCGGAGGAAAGGATCAGGGTGCGATAAAAATCCAGATCTTCCTCCAGATAACGCGTGGTTTTGAGCAGCAGGGGAACGGGGTCCCGGAAAAAGCTGGGGAACTGCACCTCGTTCAGCACAAGGGTCAGTTTGTCTATGATCTCATTTTCGATCTCCTCCAGCACCCCCTGTACATCCGGGTAATGGGAATAAAAGGTAGCACGGTTGATATCTGCCCGGCGCACGATCTCGGTGACAGTGATGCGGCGCAGTTCTTTTTCTTTCAATAGCTGCAAAAACGCCTCCCGTATCAGGCGGCGGGAGCGGATCGAGCTGCGATATTCTGCCTTCTGCCTCATGAGATCGGTTTCCTTTCCGGTTAGACAACCCTTGGATCAGTGATATTATACCCTAAGAAAGCGTAAAAATCAACGGTTGTATAGAATTATAGCAGTTTAACAAAATAGTGCGAAAGTTCCCGGCGGCGGAATCGCGTCAGCGATGACGGAAGGAGTGTTTTCGGAATACAAAAAACCGCCGCCCTGTTGCGGCAGGGCGGCGGAAGGAATGCGTCGGCGCTCGAAGCGGCTCAGCGAGCTTTTTCGGCACCGCGCTGACGTGCACGGGCCATCAGATCGTCCATTGTCGAGGTGATAGCACCAGTGGGGCAGATCGTCTTGCAGTCCCCACAGCGGATGCAGTCGATACTGTTGGGGTTCTGCCAGACCTTAATGTCCGCGCCGCAGGCGCGCTGGCATGCGCCGCACTGGGTGCATTTGTTTTCATCCACGCGGTAGCGGTAGATGGAGACAGGATTGCACAGACCGTACACCGCGCCCAGCGGGCACAGATATTTGCAGAAGGGGCGCTCACTCTTGATGGACAGCAGCAAAATAATGACCAGCAGAGTTACCTTCCACGCATAACGGAAGCCGATGGCGGAGCGCAGGGAGGGATTCAGGATGGTGAGGGGGATGCCGCCCAGAAGGGTCCCGCTGGGGCAGAGCCACTCGCAGAACCAGGGCTGGCCCAGACCAGTGATGTCTTTGACACTCACGGGCAGCGCAATGACCATCACCGCGAGGATGACGAAGCGCAGCCAGCGCAGGTAGTTGTGCCCGGGCAGATTTTTGATTTTTTTGAAGAACGGAATCTTATAGAACAGATCCTGTATCAGACCAAAGGGGCACAGCCAGCCGCAGATCAGGCGGCCCACCGCTGCGCCGAACATCATCAGGATGCCCAGCACATAGCAGGAAAAATTGAACTGGCGGCTGTTCAGCACAGCCTGCAGCGCGCCGATGGGGCAGGAGCCGACGGCGCCGGGGCAGGAATAGCAGTTGAGTCCCGGCACACAGAACTGCTTGCTGCTGCCGGTGTAGATAGAGCCTTTTGCATAGCCCTTGGCGTAGCCGTTGGTCACGGCAAAAAAGGCTGCCTGCACGAACATGCGGATGCGAACGTGCTTCTTGCGTTGATCCATAAAGCCAGACCTCTTTCCCTTAGCCGATGCCGATGCATTCCAGACAGATATTGACCGCCTTGTGCAGAACGATCGCGTCCTCACCATTCATGCGGCCCACGGCGAACAGGATCACGCCTACGATGAACAGGACGCAGCCGCCCCAGCGCTGGATTGTGTTCTTCATACTTGTTCTTCCTTTTTGAGCATGGATCTTGCTGCGATGCGCAGCACGATCCCCACGATCTGAGCGAGCACCAGCAGGAGACCCATCACGGTCGAGCTGGAATTCAGCGTCGCCCACACAGCGAGCAGAAAAGCGGGAATGCTCAGCCACAGGCTGGCAGAAAGCAGCTTGAGCGTCTCGGCGTTTGAAAGAGGCTGTTTGTGGTTTGCCAGCAGATAGAGATGCAGCAGCGTGAGCATCGCGGTAAAGACAGCCAGAAGGTTCAGAGCGGCTGCAAGGATGCCCAGGGGACTTTGCACAAGTCGAAGAAGCGAATATTGATAGAGCATTTGGCTAAGCATGCTCACGACAGAGCAGGCATACACCAGGATCAGGAGTGCCGGCAGCATGGCGATGCCGATCAACATACGAACGCGGTTGTTGTTCATCGTCTCAGCCCTCCTTCTGCTGCTGGAGATGGGTGTCGATGATCAAACGCCAGTTGTCTGCGACGTTGGCACCGACGGTGTAATCGATGTACTGGCCGTTTTCATCAAAGAAAAAGGTCATGGGGAAAGTGACGACGTTTTCGTCCAGGAAGCCCGTCAGAAATTCGTCCGTCGGGAAGATGTTCCGGTAGGTCACGCCGCACTGCTCCAGAATGCCGCGTGCTTCTTCCTGTATTTGGGAAGAATGCTCAAGACTCAGGTTGCCGGTGCACAGACCGAGGAACTGTACATCCTGCGCGGCATATTCCTCTGACAGGGCGTTCAGGTCGGGCATCTCCGCGATGCAGGGGCCGCAGTCGGTGGCCCAGATGTTCAGGACCGTGAGCGTGTGTCCCTTGAGCAGGTCTGCTGTGACAGGCTCGCCGTCAAACGTCACGCCTCCAAAATACTGGACGATGCGGGCGGCGCGTTCCTCTCTGTCCTCCATCCCGGCGGCACCGGAGCGATAGCCCCAAAAATTAGCCGCCGCAACGAGGAGCACAGAGAGGAGAAGCATCACGAGCAGAGAATTTCGGACTCGTTTTTCCATGATCGATCTCTCCTTGAATATTTCGGGCGTCAGGCCCGTTCTTTGTTATTTTACCGGCGGCGCTGCCGTCGGGAAAACCCTGCTGTGCGGTATCACGGATGCGCCGCCGCCGTGCCCAGCGCTTTCAATGCCAGAAACCGCAGGACGATGCCTGCCACATGGCCCGCGGCCATCAGCAGGTGGAGCGCTGAGGCGACCAGCCCAAAGGCGACCCAGGTGGAGTAGAAGATGCTGACCAGCCCCAGCAGGATGCTGAGCCGCAGCAGGATGGGCAGCTCCTCGGTCTCGGCGGAGTCCTCCCGGTTCGCCAGAAGATAAAGGCCCAGCGCGGTGACGGCGGCGGAAGCCGCGGACCCCAGCACGAACAGCAGGTTGGTCGAGAGGGGGACCAGCCCGACGAACAGTCCAAAGTAGAGACAGACCGTCCACAGGGTGATGGCCGCGGTATACAGGCCGATCAGCCCGGAGGCGATCAGCAGACGGCGGATGCGTTTGTCCTGCATGATATCATGCCTCCTTTTCCAGATAGCTGTCCAGTGTTTTCCGCCAGGCGTCCGCGTCCTGCGCGCCCGACAGACGGCCGATGCATACACCGTCCGCGTTCACGAAGAAGGTGGAGGGCACACTGGAAACATATTCCCGAAGGTATTCGGTGCGGAAGGTGTCGGAGGGGAAAAGATTCCGGTAGCTGACGCCGCATTCGTTCAGGATGCTCTGGGCTTCCGCCAGCGTTTCCGCATCCATCTTTCCGCCGAGGGAGCCGCCGCACAGGCCGAGGAACTGGACATCCTGCGCGGCGTATTCCTGCGCAAGGGCGGCCAGATCGGGCATTTCCCGGATGCAGGGGCCGCAGTCGGTGGCCCAGATGTTGACGACCGTGAGCGCATGGCCCTGCAGGTCGGCGGGGGTCATTTCCTTTCCGTCAAAGTCGACCCCGCCAAAGAACTGGGAAAACTGCGTCAGCGCTTCCTCTTCCCGCTGCGGATAGGCTGGGTTGGAGCGCCAGCCCACCCACGCGGCCAGCGCAACGGCCGCAAAGGAGACCAGAAACAGAAGGTTCAGATGGATGATCCGTTTGGAACTGAGCATGAAAAGACCCTCTTATCAAAATAAAAAGGGGGGAAGGGGATGCCATTCCTGCCTCCCTTCCCCCGGTATGGTCGTGTCTGTGTGTTTTCTGGAAAAGCTCCTCAGCCGGTAAACCGTTATTTCAGAGGATAATCTTGGGAATACCCTTGGGGATGCCGTTGGACTGCTCAGGATCCGCGTCGCCAAGTCCCGCAAGATCCAGGCCGCCCTTGATGATCTTTTTCGGGTTCAGCTCACGCAGCACGCCGCCGGCCACAGCATCCAGCGCATCGTCCGCCAGTGCGGAAAAATCGCGCTGCTTCAGCGCATCCAAAAGCTGCTCGGCGGTGGCATCCACGCCGTGCTCTTTGAGGAAGGCGTCTACTTTTTTGGACTGGACTGCGGCAGCCAGCGCCTTGGCCAGCATCTCGTTCTGGGAAAGCTCGGTCAAAAACGTTTCAAGATTCTTCATAACAATAAACTCCTTTTGATTTATTTTATAGTTCGCAGTTCCGTCTGTCAACGGAAACGGACGAATTTTGGAAATCTGCCGGGGAACGGTGCCCTGTTTTATGGATTTCATGGAAAAAATATCGAAAGAGTGTCTGGATTTTGTCCTGATTACGGGAATAACGCAAGGACCTGCCCCGGAAGAGCCGACAGACGCGTTCCGTCTGCCATTTCGAGCTGATAGGCGCCCAGCCCGTCTTTCTGACTTTGCCCGCAGATACGGGCCATGCCCGCGCAGCCGGGCAGCGGCGTCTCCGGGCCGCGCAAATAAAGGACGGCGG
>JBJERT010000110.1:0-1494 GCA_051882435.1 Faecalibacterium sp. | reverse complement strand
GGCGGCACCGTGACCGCATCCCGTGCCGCCCGCGATGGCAGCCAGTTCGTCGTCATCCAGTGCGCGGCGGCAGGAGACCTGCTGTGCGCAGTTTGCCAGATCCAGCAGACCGCCCTCCACGTCATGGGCAAGGAAAAATTCTTCCATGGTCCCGGTCATCGCGGCGTGCTCCAGCCCGGCGCGGAGCGCGGCACTTTGGCAAAGTTCGCGGTAGAATGCCTGAATGCTCGTCATAGTCGTTTCTCCTTTGTGTTCCGTTCTGTCTGGTAATACTCTCCGGGGGAGAAAAATGTTACAAGCGTTCCCAAATTTTTTTCGGTGCAGCCTCTGGCGGGAAAAACACGGCAAAGAGGCGGAGTGTTATTTTCCTCCGGGATGCGATATGCAGAGCAAAAACAGGACGGAGCACCGCCCCAAAAGGACAGTGCTCCGTTTTTTCGGTCAGAAGGTCATGCTTCCTGCTCTGCGCGGGCTTTGGCGAGAAAATCCACGATGCGGTCCAGCTGGATCTCCGCCACGGCGCGGCCGGTATCGTAGACGCGGCGCAGCTCGTCGGCGTCGTGCTCTACCTTGCCGATCTCCAGCGGGATGGGCGGGCGGAGCACCAGCGCTTTGCCCGCCTGCTCCAGCATGGAAATGTAAGCGGTCGTTTCGTTGTAGCGCTCGTGGCGGTCGGCCATGGCCTCTACGAACGCGGGATAGCGCAGGTAGCGCGCCCGGATCAGAGGCATCGAGCGGGTCTTTTTGCGCACATAGTCCCGCGGCTGGGTCAGCACGATGATGTTTCGCCGGTAGCCGATGGATTCAAAGAAGCGCACAGGGATGGAGTCCGCAATGCCGCCGTCCAGCAGAGAATACTGCCCGATCTGGACGATGCGGGCCGCCAGCGGCATGGAAGCGGAAGCCTGCATCCATCGCACGTCCTCGGGGTCGCCGGTGCGGCATTTGTGATAGATGGGGTCGCCGGTGCGCACGTCGGTGCAGACGACAAAGAAATCCATGGGCGACGCACGGAAAGCCGCCGCGTCAAAGGGATCGAGCTTTTCCGGCACCTCGTGGTAGCAGAACTGTTCGCTGTAGAAATTGCCGGTGCGCAGCAGATTCTTCACGCTGCCATAGCGTTTGTCGTTGCAGAACGCGGTGTTGTAGCGGATGACGCGGCCGATCTGGTGGGATTTGAAGTTGCAGCCGAACACCGCACCCGCCGAGACGCCGATGGTGCCATCCACTGTGATGTCGTGCTCCATGAGCACATCCAGAACGCCCGCGGTGAATAAGCCCCGCATGGCTCCGCCTTCCAGGATCAACCCTGTTTTCATACTGGACCTCCCTCTTTCCTGCGTTTTGCCCGCCCCGCAGGACCTCCTCTGTCCCGCCGTGGGAGGGGATGCTTATCCCCAGTATACACCAAAAAACAGAAAGTACAAGAGAGGATCGCCCAAAAACTGCGGTTCGCACAGGAAACGGAGTTTTGTTCCTTTTTGAAAAAAGGAA
>JBJERT010000109.1:0-8005 GCA_051882435.1 Faecalibacterium sp. | reverse complement strand
GTTTTGCGACTGAAAAGCTTTTTCGGTTCCTTTTTCTCGAAAAAGGAACAAAAAGAACAAAAAGGAACAAAACCCTCAAAACCCGACAAAACCTCTCGCTTTCCGTCTCTGGCGTTTCGTGGCGAAGCGTGTTATACTGTTTGCAGCACTTTGTCAAAAGGAGAGACATCATGCGTTTGGACAAATATCTGGCCGAAGCGGCCCAGTGCACCCGCAGCGAGGCGCGGAGCCTGCTGCAAAAGGGGCGGGTGAGCGTCAACGGCGCGGTCTGCAAAAAAGCGGACGCCCAGCTGGCCGAAGGGGACAGCGTGGCCTTGGACGGCACGGCGCTGCACTGGCAGCGGTTCGTCTACCTTATGCTCAACAAGCCCGCGGGGGTGGTCAGCGCCAGCACCGACCAGCGGGACACCACAGTCGTGGACCTGGTGGGCGGGGCGTACCCGCGGCGGGAGCTGTTCCCCGCCGGGCGGCTGGATAAGACCAGCACCGGCTTCGTGCTGCTGACCGACGACGGCACCTTTGCCCACGAGATCCTTTCGCCCCGGCACCATGTGCCCAAGACCTACGTCGTCACCCTTGACACGCCGCTGACCGAGGCGATGCGCGCGGGCTTTGCGGCGGGGGTCACGCTGGCGGACGGGGAGCGGCTGGCCCCCGCCGAGGTGGAGCCGCTCACGCCCGAGGGCCGGGTAGTGCGGGTGGTCCTGCGGCAGGGCGTCTATCACCAGATCAAGCGGATGTTCGGCGTTTACGGCGCGGGCGTGGACGGGCTGCACCGTACGGCCATCGGTGCGCTGGAGCTGGACGGGGGGCTTGCGCCCGGCCAGTGGCGGGAGCTGACCCCCGGCGAGGTGCTGAAAATTACCAGCCGTTAGACCCCGCTTTTCACGCAGATTTCAAAAAAGCATCACATTTTTTCGATAAAATAGCCCCAAGAACCACGCAGAAAGGCACTTTTTGGCCCATAAAATGGCCCCAAAGATAATTTCAACAAGAAAGAAGAAATTATTTTGTTGAAATATGTTGCAAAAGTAAATTCTTTTGTGTAAAATATAGATTGTACTGCGGCGAAATTGTTAAATTTCACTATCGCCGTTCCGGCGGTTTGCACAAGAGAAGAAAAGGGGTATCCATTTATGGCCAATAGAGTTTTTCAGAGTGTGATCTACCAGATGAAGGACGCCATCGACCGTGTGGTCGGTGTGGTGGATGAGACCGGCGCGGTGATCTCCTGCTCCGAGCTGAACCTCATCGGCGAGGTGCGCGAAGGCTATCTGGCCGAGCGCATGGCCGCCGGGGAGCGCTTTGTGCGGGACGGCTACACCTACCAGCAGTTCTCCGGCGCAAAGCATAACGACTATGCAGTATTCGTGGAAGGTGCCGACGACACTGCGGGCCAGTTCGCCGCGCTGCTGTCCATCAGCCTCCAGAGCATCAAACAGTACCACGATGAAAAGTTCGACAAGTCCAACTTTATCAAGAACGTCGTGCTGGACAACATCCTGCCGGGCGACATCTACGCCAAGGCACGCGAGCTGCACTTTGCCACGGATGTGTCCCGCGTGGTGCTGATCGTGCGGGTGACTTCGGGCAGCGATATCTCCGCCTACGATGTGGTCAGCAGCCTGTTCCCCGACCGGCAGAAGGACTTCGTCTTCAATATCAGCGAGACGGACACCGTGCTGGTCAAGGAGATCCGCAAGGGCATCGACCGCAACGATATGGAAAAGCTGGCCGCCAGCATCGTGGATACCCTTTCCGGCGAACATTACATCAAGGCGGTGGTCGGCATCGGCACCCCCATCTCCAACGTGAAGGATCTGGCCACCAGCTTCAAGGAGGCCCAGATCGCCATGGAGGTGAGCAAGGTCTTTGATACCGAAAAGCAGATCATCCGCTACGATAATCTGGGCATCGCCCGCCTGATCTACCAGCTCCCCACCACCGTGTGCGAGATGTTCCTGCGCGAGGTATTCAAGCAGGGCAGCATCGAGAGCCTGGATCAGGAGACGCTGTTCACCATCCAGCGCTTCTTCGAGAACAACCTGAATGTCTCCGAGACCAGCCGCGGCCTGTTCGTCCACCGCAACACGCTGGTCTACCGTCTGGAAAAGATCAAAAAGCTGACCGGTCTGGATCTGCGTGAGTTCGACGACGCCATCGTCTTTAAGGTGGCGCTGATGGTCAAGAAGTATCTGTCCAACAATCCGGCCAAGTATTAAAAGCTACCGCTGGCAGTCTGTGCCGGCGGCGTGGGGCAGACCGGCCGCTCGCACCCCGATGCTGGCCGGTCCCTTTTTTCCGCCTCCGCCCGCAGGGGCGCAGAGGGGCCGGCCCACCGGACAGGACCGGCCATCGTATCAACACAAATGTCAGGAGTGAAGCCTTTCGTGATCGATTTTGAACACGTTTCCAAGGAATACAAAAAGGGCGGCCATCTGGCGCTGCAGGACGTCAGCCTGCACGTCGGCACCGGCGAGTTCGTCTTTCTGGTGGGCCATTCCGGCGCGGGCAAATCCACGCTGCTCAAGCTCATCCTGCGCGAGGAGCTGCCCACTTCCGGCCGCGTTCTGGTGGACGGCAAGGACGTCGCCCGCCTGCGCCGCCGTCAGGTGCCCTATCTGCGCCGTCAGATGGGCATCATCTTTCAGGACTTCCGCCTCATCCCCAGCATGACGGTGTACGAAAACGTCGCCTTTGCCATGCATGTGACCAACATCGGCAAAAAAGAGATCAAGGAACGGGTGGGCTACATGCTGGAGCTGGTGCATCTGGCGGACAAGGCCAACGCCTACCCGGATTTTCTTTCCGGCGGCGAGCAGCAGCGCGTGGCGGTGGCCCGTGCGCTGGCCCACACCCCCAAGCTGGTCATTGCGGACGAGCCTACCGGCAACATCGATCCCGAGCTGAGCCTCGAGATGATGGAGCTGCTGGAGCGCGTGAGCGAAATGGGCATCACGGTGCTGGTGGTCACCCACGAGCACGAGCTGGTGCGCCGGTTCGACCGCCGTGTCATCACCCTGAAACAGGGGCAGATCATTTCGGACCTGCCCGCCGGGCATGACCGCGCCGGACAGCCCGACGCGGAGCAGCGAGAGGAGGCACTGGTATGAAGCTCTCTACCTTTTTCTTCCTCACCGGGCGCGGTGTGCGCAACCTGGGCAAGCACTGGGCCATGACCGTGGCCTGCATCGCCTCGCTGGGCGTGTGCATGACGCTGAACTCCTTTGCCACGCTGGCGGAGATCAACGTGGACGGCATGGTCAACTATCTGGGCCAGCAGAACGAGACGGTGGTCTATATCGACCCCGAGGCCGACGACGCCACCGCACAGAAGGTGGGCGAGAGCCTTGCCGTCCTTCCGGGCGTGACCGGTGTGCAGTACGTCTCCAAGCAGGACGTGCTGGATATCTACCGCGATTATATGGAGGACTATTCCTCGCTGTGGGATGAGTTCGAGACTGACAATCCCTTCAAGGCCAACTACCGGGTATCGGTGCAGGATCTGGCGCAGCTCTCGGAGATGACCGAGCAGATGAAGCAGATCGAGGGCGTGTACAGTGTGGCGGCTCCGCTGGAGATGAGCCGCATGTTCGTGCAGATCCAGCGCACCGTCACCCGCGTGGGGCAGGGCATCGTGCTGGTGCTGATGGTGGTCAGCGTCATCACCGTGGGCAGCACCATCCGCCTGAGCGTCTTTGCCCGGCGGCGTGAGATCGAGATCATGAAGTATGTGGGCGCCACGAATACGCTGGTCACGCTGCCTTTTGTGGTCGAGGGCCTGACCATGGGCCTGCTGGCCGGTCTGCTCTCGGCGGGCGTGACCATCGGCGGCTATGGCTATCTCGTACAGGCGGCGGGCGGCCTGGGCGGTCTGTGGCAGACTCTGGCGGGCAGCTCGCTGGCTCCGCTGGCCAATGTATGGGCGCGGGTCCTGCTTTATAGTGTGGCGGGCGGCGCGGCCGTGGGCGGTCTGGGCAGCCTGTTCTCCATCCGCAAGCACCTGAATGTCTGAATCAAAGGAGAAACGACCTGTGGAACACGCAAAGCACGCAAAAGATTTCCGCTGGCGGCTGCCTTCGGGAGCCGCGCGCCACGCGGCTCCGGCGCGCCGCGCACCGCTGCTGCGGGCAGTGAGCCTGTGTCTGGCTTTCGTCTGCCTGGCGGCCAGCATCGCCGTCTATCCCACGGCCTCGGCAGCCACCAGCGTCTCCTCGCTGCAAAGCCAGCTGGACAAGCTCTCCCAGTCCATCAAGCAGCATGAAAAAGAGCTTTCTGACGCCAAGAAAAAGGAAGCTGCCGCCAAGGCGCTGGAGTCTGAGCTGAAAGAAAAGGTCTCGCTCATCCAGGACCAGATCTCCCTGCTCAGCGCGCAGATCGCTTCGGTGCAGAACAGCATCGGCGTCAAGGAGCAGGAGATCGCGGTCAAGGAGCAGGAGATCGCGGTCAAGGAGGCGGAGATCGCCCAGAAGGAGATCGAGATCGCCGACCAGTGGGAGGACTTCAAAAAGCATATGGCCGCCATGCAGGAGCTGCGGGACGGCGGCAGCGTGGCCATGCTCAGCGCGGTGAACGATCTGTACGAGCTGCTGACCTTCAATGAGGTCATGCAGGAGATCTCCATCAAGGACACCGAGATCATGGACAACATGAAGAACGCCAAGGCGGATCTGGAGGACGCCAAAGCCGGGCTGGAGGACACGAAAGCCGGACTTGTGGCCCAGAACAACGAGCTGAAGGCCCGCAAGAGCGAGCTGGACGCGCAGAACACCCAGATGCGGGCCAAGCAGAACGAGCTGAATTCCAGCGTTGCCGCGGCTCATATGAGCATCGCGGAGGCGCAGGCGGCCCAGAAGCAGGCGCAGGCGGCCATCGACTCGGACGAGATGAACTATGAGGCCGTCCAGGCGCAGATCCAGAAGCTGATCGCCCAGCAGGCCGCTCAGCAGCCGCAGCTCAGCTTTACCGGCTTTGCCTGCCCGCTCAAGAGCTACACCCGCATCTCCAGCGAGTTCGGCACCCGCAAGAACCCGGTCACCGGCGTGACCAAGCTGCACGCGGGCATTGATTTTGCCGCGCCGGGCGGTACGCCCATCTATGCGGCGGCCAGCGGCTACGTTACGACCGCGGGCTGGAACAGCAGCGGCTACGGCAACTATGTCATCATCTACCACGGCAAGATGTCCGATGGCAACAATTACAGCACGCTGTATGCCCATATGCGCTCGGTCGCCACGACGCAGGGCAAATATGTCAAGCAGGGCGAGCTGATCGGCTATGTAGGGACCACGGGAAACTCCACCGGAAACCATCTGCATCTGGAGGTCTGGCAGGGAACGACCAAAGCCAGCGCCGTGAACCCCCGCAAGTATATCCCCATTCCGCACAACTGATCCAAAGGAGGCCGCTGGTCGATGAAGGACGAAAAGCGCAAGCGTATCCTGCGCGTGGGCTGCCTGCTGCTGGCAGGCGTGTTCCTGCTCTCGCTGCTGGGGAGTCTGGTCATGATGTTCCTGCTGTGAAGCCGGACACATTTATATACCAACGCAGGGCCTTTCCATAAGGTCCCATGCGGCGCACACCGCGCCGCAGGACAGGAGGAAACTGAGCAATGAACCGAAAGATCTCCCTGGGCATGGCGGTCACCATCGTGATTTTGGCAATGACCGTCACCTTTTCCATCACCATGCTGGTGGCGATGCGCCTGTTTGACAGCACCGTTTCCAGCGTGAAGGAAAAGGAAAGCATGTACAACAAGATCGCGGAGGTGGACCGCTATGTCCGCGCCAACGATTATTATACCATCGACGAGACGGTGCTCTATGACCGCATGACCTCCGGCTATCTGCTGGGCACGGGCGACAAGTACGCCCGCTATTATACGGCCGCGGGCTATACCGAGCTGATGAATATCCAGAACGGCACCCTTGTGGGCATCGGCGTGGAGCTGGGCAAGGACCAGACCGGCTATGCCCGCGTGACCCGCGTGTACGAAGATTCCCCCGCGCAGGAAGCGGGCATCGCGGTGGGCGATTACATCACCGCGGTGGATGGCACCGATGTCAAGGCTCTCTATACGGTGGATAACATTCAGGCGCGGCTGCGCGGCGAGGTGGGCACTACCGTCAATGTGGTCTGGCTGGACAGCGCTGCCGCCGAGCATTCTGCCGACCTGACCCACTCCGGCTATACGGCTTCCACAGTGGACCATCAGATGCTGCAGGAGAATGTGGGATACATCAGGATCCGCCAGTTTGACGCCAGTACGCCCAGCGAGCTGGACTATGCGATCCGTTCGCTGACGCAGAACGGCGCGCTGAGTCTGGTGTTCGATCTGCGGGACAACGGCGGCGGCATTCTGGATGACGCGCTGCGCTGCATCGATCTGATCTGTCCCGAAGCCACGCTGGCCTATGCCGAGGATAAGAACGGCAGCCGCACCGTTCTGGGCAGCAGCGACGACGACAACGCTGTGGAGCTGCCGCTGGTCTGCCTCGTGAATGGCGGCACCGCCAGCGCGGCCGAACTGTTCGCCAGCTGCCTACGCAGCTACAACGGTGCGCGGCTGGTGGGCGTGACCACCCAGGGCAAGGGCACGATCCAGAGCAGTCCCCAGCGTCTTTCGGACGGCAGCGCCGTGGTCATCACGGTGGCCCGGCTGATCTGCGGCGATGGCTCCTGCTTTGACGGCACCGGCCTCGCCGTGGACGTGGAGCGCGCCTTCTCCGCTGAGGAAGAGGCGATGTTCTACGACTACACGACCGAGACCGACCCGCAGATCCTGCGCGCAGTGAACACGGCGCAGCAGATGAGTGGGACCGCGACCCTCAGCGCAGTCAACGAGAGCGACGCGGCCAGCGCCGCTGCCCCGGAGACGGCAGAGGAAGGGGAACCGTCGGCCCAGAGTGAACAGGAGGCGGGCGCGGAGGCTGACGCGGACGGCGACAGCGCTTCCTCCGCTGCGGAGTAAAAAGATTTACCAGACCAAAGGCCCCGGAACATTGCCGGGGTCTTTTTAGCAGAAGAAAGGATGGACCCTCATGCCGGAGCTGACCGACCTCTCCGTGATCCGTATGCTGTGCGAAAAATATGATTTTGCGCTTTCCAAGGGTTTCGGACAGAACTTCATTATCAATCCGGGCCTGCCGCCCAAGATCGTGGATGCCAGCGGCGTGGATAAGCGCTATGGTGTCATCGAGATCGGCCCCGGCATCGGTGTGCTGACCCGGGAGCTGGCGCGCCGCGTCGGCAAGGTGGTGGCTATCGAAGTGGACGAGCGGCTGCCGCCGCTGCTGGCGGAAACGATGGCGGGGGTGGAAAATTTTAAGCTCGTGATGCAGGATGTGCTCAAGGTAGACCTGCGCGCCCTCATCGCTGCGGAGTTCCCCGGCATGCCGGTGGCAGTGTGCGCCAATCTGCCGTACTACATCACCAGCCCGATCGTGATGAAGCTGCTGGGCGACCGCCTGCCCATCGAGAGCCTGACTGTGATGGTCCAGAAAGAGGCAGCCGACCGCCTGGCCGCGGCACCGGGCACCCGGGCCTCCAGCGCCATCAGCTGCGCGGTGAGCTACTATGCCACCTCGCGCATGATGTTCACCGCGGCACCGGGCAGCTTTTATCCGGCGCCCAAAGTGACCAGTGCGGTCGTGCGCATGGAGCTTCGGCCCGAGCCTGCGGTTTTTACCCCGGACGAGGCCGGGTATTTCGCACTGGTGCGGGCCGCTTTCGGTCAGCGCCGTAAGACGGCAGCGAACTCGATCGCCAGCGGTCTGGGCCTGCCCAAAGAGGCAGTGAACGCTGCTCTGATGGATGCCGGGCTGGACCCCCGCGTCCGCCCCGAGGCATTGACCCTTGCGGATTTTGCCAGCATCCAGCAGGCGCTTCCGCACAGGGCGGAGGGGAACAGATAAGACGGGAGTTTTTGTTCCTTTTTGAAAAAAGGAACCGAAAAACTTTTCACTGCGCCCATCGCATCCGCGATGGGCGGGCGAGTTTGTTGGTT
>JBJERT010000108.1:0-1721 GCA_051882435.1 Faecalibacterium sp. | reverse complement strand
GCTGTCGCCGCAGGCGACTGAGAGGGCGAAGCCTCCCTCCTTGAGACCGACTTCCCCCGGCCGGGGGAAGATGGCACCGCAGGTGCCAAAAAGGAGAGCGGTGGCATCGCGCCAGCGATGACGGAAGGAGTTCTCCAAACCACCTTTTTCCCTTTCAATTTCTCATGGAAATAAGGCGGGGAGTATGATATACTAAAGAGTACGGAATACAACCGGGCTTCGGCCCCCGCGGGGGCCGGCCCTGAAACATATGAGGCTCGATATGAAAAAAGTGATCTCTGTCCGATTCAAGGACAACGGAAAAAGCTACTACTTTGACCCCGCGGGGGCAGATCTGCAGACTGGCGACTACGTCATTGTGGAAACGGCCCGGGGCGTGGAGTGCGGCGAGGTCGTGCAGGGCGTACGGGAGCTGAGCGACGCGGCGGTGCCCAAAGCGCTCAAGCCCATCACCCGCATCGCCGACAGCGTGGACGTGCGCCGCATGCGCCAGAACCGCGAGGACGAAAAGCGCGCCTACCGCACCTGTCAGGAGTGCATCGCCCGGCACGGCCTGGAAATGAAGCTGGTGGAGGCCGAATACACCCTCGACCGCTCCAAGATCATGTTCTACTTTACCGCGGACGGGCGGGTGGACTTCCGGGAGCTGGTCAAGGACCTGGCCAGCATCTTCCACACCCGCATCGAGCTGCGCCAGATCGGTGTGCGCGACGAGAGCAAGATGATCGGCGGACTGGGCATCTGCGGCCAGCCCTTCTGCTGCAGCCGGTTCCTCAAGGATTTTCAGCCGGTGTCCATCAAAATGGCCAAGGAGCAGGGGCTTTCGCTCAATCCCACCAAGATCAGCGGCGCCTGCGGGCGTCTGATGTGCTGTCTGGCCTACGAGGAAAGCGCCTACGAGTACCTGAACAGCATCATGCCCATGGTGGGCAGCACGGTGCGCACCCCGGACGGTCTGGGCACCGTCATCGAGGTGAACCCGGTATCCGGCTATCTGCGGGTGCGGCTGGGCACCGAGGCCCTGGCCCCGCGCTACTACAAAGTGGGCGTATGCGAATACGTCAGCGGCGGCAAGCGTCCGCCCCGCCGCCCCGACCCCGACGACGATTACTCCGGCGTACGCAACCCGGCCCCGGTGGTCGCCGCCGCCGACCCCGAGGCCAACCGCTGAACCGAAAAACTGGCCAGATGTGCCCCCGCGCTTTTGTGCAGTTCACCAAAAAACTGCAAAATATTTCTGCATTTGTGCAGTTAGTCTTGCCTTTTCGGCCTCGCTTTGTTAGAATGAAGCCAAGGATTTGATTTCCGAAGGGGTGTGCTGTATCCGTGCAGCAGCCCGCCTCTTCATAATTCTATTGCGCACGGCTCGAAAGGAGATCATCATTATGGCACACAAGGTTTCTGACGCATGTGTTGGCTGCGGCGCCTGCGAGGGTGCTTGCCCGGTTGGCGCTGTTGCTATCGACAACGGCGTGGCTGTTGTGAACGCAGACGCCTGCATCGACTGCGGCGCTTGCGAGGGCGCTTGCCCCACCGGTGCGATCGCTGCTGAATAATCTTAGCAGCCGCAACGCAAATTGCAACGAAAGCAGCGGGTCTGTCTTCAGGCAGGTCCGCTGCTTTTCTTATTCGTTAGGGCGAAGGGGGAAGGTGTGGCGGCTGACCTCGCCTCTGTTCTGGGCGGGAGGCCCGTCTGCCTCCGGCGGCCAAGGGGACCGGGG
>JBJERT010000107.1:0-1729 GCA_051882435.1 Faecalibacterium sp. | reverse complement strand
CGATGGGCGCAGTAAAAAGTTTTTCGGTTCCTTTTTTCAAAAAGGAACAAAACCCGTTCCCTTATCTCTCCGCCGGATACAGCCCCTCGGCGGTCTTTTGGGCCAGCGCTGCCACGACCAGCGGCTTGTCCTCGCGGTAGGTCACGCCATACCATTTGTCGCTGCTGTGCAGCACCTGCACCGCGGCCTTGCCCTCGTCGATCAGGTCGCTGACGACTTTGGGCAGGAAGTATTCGCACTTGAGCGGCGCGGCGGGCAGGTTTTCCGCCAGCCAGCCCGCGAACCGCCGGTCGGCTTCCTCCAGAAAGCTGCGCCCGAAGCCCCACAGATTCATGCTCACAGGGGTGTCGCCGGGCAGGTCGGTCCAGCTGGCCCCGTTGTCCTCGGTGTAATGGATGCCGCCGGGACAGGTCTCGATGCGGGTGCGCTCGGTCACGCTGGACAACGTGCCGTCGGGGTTGGTGACGCACACGCCCCGGGCAACGCTGCCGTGCTCCGAGACGGTGTTCTCCAGCCGGTAGCTCACCATGCAGTAGTCGTAGACCGCGCCGTCCTCGTGGGTGGACAGATAATCGTATATCACCCGGAACGCCTCCGGGCCGTAATAATCATCTGCATTGATGACCGCGAACGGCCCGTCGACGAGGTCTTTTGCCGCCAGCACCGCGTGGCAGGTGCCCCACGGCTTGACCCGGCCCTCCGGTACGGCAAATCCCGCGGGCAGCGCGTCCAGCTTCTGGAAGGCATACCGGACCTCCATGACCTGCGCCGCCCGGTCGCCGATGGCCGCCCGGAACGCCTGCTCCATCTCTTCTTTGATGACGAAAACGACGGTCTCGAAGCCCGCGCGCCGCGCGTCATACAGCGAATAGTCCATGATGACCTGCCCGCCCGGCCCTACCGGGTCGATCTGCTTCATGCCGCCGTAGCGGCTGCCCATGCCCGCGGCCATGACGACCAGAACCGGCTTGCTCATAACGATCCCCTCCTTGATCGGTGTTTGTCCGTTGCGGCCGTCGTCCAACCGGCGGCCCTGTCGTTCCATCATATCATATTCTTTCCTGTGCGGCAACTGTGTTTTGGATTTGCAAGCAAAGATTGCATATTTTGTAAATTAAATGTTGTCAAACTATTGCCTTTCGCTGCCAAACGCGGTATACTGATGCCAGCTTCTCTTCTCGCCTGGGCATATACTGCCCGGAAAATACGAGAAGTATTATTTTATCGGAAAGAGGTATCGTCCTATGAATGAAACGCTGACCAAACGCTTTTTGCTGTACTTTCGCCTGATGCTGCTGGCATGGATCCTGATCGTGAACGGCGTGTGCCATGTGATCGGATTTGAATACAGCTGGCTCATCTTCATCAGCAATATCATGCTGTTCACCATGGAGGGCGATATCAAGGACCGCTTTATTTCGGTGGAGCTGGGCGGGCTTGTGGGCCTGATCTTCACGGTGGTGGCGCTGGTGTCCATCGGCCTGCTCAGCGGCGTGATCGGAGAGTTCTGGGGCTTTATGATTCCGCTGGCCGTCATTTTGTTCGTGCTCATCATCCTGCATCCCTATGCCCCCAAGGTGCTGAACAACGTGGGCTTTGCCTACCTGACCGTCGCCTGCGTGGACGTGAACGCCCTGCTGGAAAACCTCGCGCTGTTCTTCGCGGTCTACATCGTCGGCTCGCTGGTCTTCAACGGCGTGTGCATCCTGCTCATGAAGCCCGCCAAGGC
>JBJERT010000106.1:6068-8088 GCA_051882435.1 Faecalibacterium sp. | reverse complement strand
ACTTGACGATGATTGCAAAATGCTGTATAATGTACTTGTATCTGATACAAGTCTTTTTCGTGATTCAAATCAGAAACGAGATCATAACCCGCCTTTGGGGGAGGAAATAGGAATGGACACAAAATTTTCGGTCGCGGTACATTTGCTGATTCTGATCTCAGAATCTCCAGAGCCGATCCATTCCGAGCAGATGGCGGGAAGCGTGGGGACCAACGCCAGCTATGTCCGAAAGATCCTCGCTTTGCTGAAACGAGCAGGGATCATTGACGGGCATCAGGGGGCCAGCGGCTATTCGCTGCAGATCGCCCCGGGACAGCTGACGCTGCTCCAAGTTTATCAGGCTGTTACAGAGGCCCCGAAAGTTCACCTTTTGGATATCCACCAAAACGCAAACGACCAATGTATCGTTGGCCGCTACATCAAGCCGACTCTGACCGATCTGTTTTCAGATGTGGAGGAAGCGTTTGCCCGTTCCCTCGCAGAGAAAACACTGGCCGACTGTATCGGGAACATCCGCAAACAACTCAACTGACAGGAGGTAGTTCACATGAATACCATCGAGATCCTTTTCAGCCCCACGGGCGGCACAGAGAAGGTTTCCCACTTTATCAGCAGGCAGTGGAGCGAAACCACTGTGAAAATCGACTTGAGCGACCCGAAAACCGATCTCTCCCGGTTCCGTATCGGTAAAGAAGACCGTGTACTGATCGCCATGCCCTCTTTTGGAGGGCGCGCTCCCGCGGTGGCTATCGAGCGTCTGAAGAAGATCGACGGAAATGGCGCAAGCTGTACATTGGTCTGTGTATACGGCAACCGCGCCTACGAGGACACCCTTGTGGAAATGGAAGACGCTGCAAAAGAAAGCGGGTTCCGGGTGGTCGCGGCTATCGCCGCAGTAGCAGAGCATTCCATCCTGCCACAGTATGCCGCGAACCGACCCGATGCCTCCGATGCAAAGCAACTGGGCGAATTTGCCGCAAGGATCGCGAACAAGTCGGAGGCGGTCGGCTCCATCCCCGGGAACCGTCCTTACAAAAAGGCAGGCGGCTCAGGACTTGTCCCCAAACCCACCAGCGCCTGCTCGAAGTGCGGCCGGTGCGCGGCACATTGCCCGGTACAGGCCATCGACCCGGTGAACTTTGCCGCGAACGCAAAATCCTGCATCTCCTGTATGCGCTGCGTCAAGCAGTGTCCCGACCATGCCCGCAAGGTCAACGGTGTGATGGTATCCATTGCATCTCTGGCCATCAAAAAGGCCTGTTCCGTCCGAAAAGAAAATGAACTTTTCCTGTAAGCGTACATTCCCCGGCGCAGCCTGCCCTGTCAGGCTGCGCCTTTTCCGTTATTGCTGCTGCTCTTTCCGGTAGTCGGTCGGGGAAACGCCAAAGGTCTTTTTGAAGGTGCGGGAAAACGCCAGCACATCCTCAAACCCCAGCGATTCCGCGATCACCGTGACTGTGAGCCGGGTCGAACGGAGCAGGCTGCACGCTTTCTTCAATTTCAGGTCCATCAGATATTGTTTTGGCCCGATGCCAAATCGCTCGTTAAAAATGCGGGTCACATAATGCGGATGGTAGCCAAAATGAAGCGCAACATCTTTCAGGCGCAGATTTTTGGAGTAGTTCATATCCAGATAAAATCGGACACGGTCGGCTGCGTTGAGCTGGCCCCATTCCTTTTCCTGAAAGGAGGTGTCCGCAAACAGATAAGACATGATCCGCAGCAGGATGCTGTTCGCCGCAAAAAAGCTGCTGGTGGTGTCCTCCTGGATGGATAGCAGCTCAAAGACAGCCTCCCGGTATTTTTCTACGGGCAGACTGCGGATCACAAAATGTTCCTCTGCCGCACGCATGATGCGGTAGAGATAATTCTTTGACTGGATGCCAAGAAAATTGATCCAGATATAGGTCCATGGGTATTCCTTGTCCGCTTCATAATAAGAGACTTGTCCCGCCGGGATCAAAAAAGCATCTCCCGCGTGAACGGTAAAAGTTTGCTCATTGATCTGCAGCGTCCCCTG
>JBJERT010000106.1:0-5968 GCA_051882435.1 Faecalibacterium sp. | reverse complement strand
AACCGGAAAAATATGGTCTAATAGAACCACCGAAAAACAACATCTGGAAAAGCAAAGGAGGCATAAGATGTGGCGATTTGTAAGCGGCAGACCTACCATCTGGAACCACCGGAGGGGTTGATGAACGATCCCAACGGTCTGAGCTGGTTCCGGGGAAAATACTATGTGTTTTTTCAATGGAACCGTTTCCGAAAAGATCATTCTCATAAGGAATGGGGTCTTTTCACCTCCAGGGATCTTGTGAGCTGGGAGTTTCAGGGAGGCGCTCTCCTGCCGGAAGAACCTTACGACCATTCCGGGGTGCATTCCGGCAGTGCGATGGTGGTCGGCCAGCGGCTGTATCTCTATTACACCGGAAGCGACAAGGATGGAGAGCTCCGGCGCAGCCATCAATGTCTGGCCGTCAGTGAGGACGGCAGGCATTTTGAAAAAGCGGGTGTGATCCTGGAAACACCAGCGGGATTTACCGGTCATTTCCGCGACCCGAAGGTTCTGGAGACCCCGCAGAACGGCTACTACATGGTGATCGGCGCACAGCAGAAAAAAGGACAGGGGGCCATCGTGCTGTGCCACTCAATGGATGGAGCGCACTGGCGCTATTCCCATCTGCTGGCCGCCTCGAACGAATACGAGATGGTCGAATGCCCGGATCTGTTTGCTGTCAACGGACACTATATACTCTTGTATTGTCCGCAAAAGCGCGATAACGAGCGCGATCTGCCGTTAGACGCCCGGGTGGTCTATCAGCTGATTTCCTTTGATGAAGCGACCGGCACACTGACCGATACAGACCTTGACCACCATACCATTCCGCTGGAAGATGGATTTGACTGCTATGCTCCGCAGACCTTCGAGACAAAAGACGGCAGGCGTCTGCTCTGGGCATGGATGTCCCGTCTGACGGATGCGCAGGAACGCGCGTTGGGGGCAGACGAACCTCGCATTCACTGTCTGACCATTCCGAGGGAGCTTTCCCTCCGAAACGGGCGGCTGTGCCAGATGCCCGCGCGGGAACTGGGTGCTCTGCTGGGCGAAGCTCTGGCAGAGGACTGCGGCCCGGCCGCTGCGTTTGCGGCCACGCTGGATACGCGGACCTATCAGCTCGTTCTGAAAGCAGCTCAATGCCCTCCGGGGCTTCACGTCGATCTGGGCGAAGCCGCACTGCATTGGGACGGCGAAGCCCTCTCTCTGGTCCGGCAGAACTGGGCGGGCGAAGCCGAAACACGCACCCGCCAACTCTGCCAGTTGGATGAGATCGAGGTATGGGCCGATACGTCCAGCCTTGAGATTTTTGTCAATAAAGGAGAAGCGGTATTCTCCGCCCGCGTTTTCCCGCAGAGTACGAAGCCCCAAATTTCCATTCAGGGAATGCCGCAGAATCACAGGCTTACGATCCGAAGGATCCACGCAAATAACAAAATCAATCTGGGAGGAATCACAAAATGACAGATCAGGAACTCGCCATCCAAATCGTCGAACTCGCAGGCGGTGTGGAAAACATCGCTACGGTACGCCATTGCGCGACCCGGCTGCGCCTTGCCGTCATCGACAAGGAAAAGATCCAGATGAAAAAGATCGAAGCTCTGGATAAGGTCAAAGGCTCTTTCTTCAACGCGGGACAGTACCAGATCATTCTGGGTACGGGTCTGGTCAACCGCATCTATGATGAGGTGCTCAAGATCACCGGCGACCCCGATGCGGGCGCCAAACAGCAGACCACTGCCGCACCGGTCTACGGCAACAAATTCCAGCGTGCCGTCCGAACCTTTTCGGATGTATTCGTTCCCATCATTCCGGTCCTGGTCGCCACGGGTCTGTTCATGGGTCTGCGAGGCCTGCTGACACAGGAGGCTGTGCTGGGCATCTTCGGCATGACCTCGGCAGATGTTCCCGCCTCACTGCTTACGTTCACCCAGATCCTGACCGACACCGCGTTCGCTTTCCTGCCTGCGCTGGTCTGCTGGTCCACCTTCCGCAACTTTGGCGGCAGCCCGGTCATCGGCATCGTTCTGGGCCTGATGCTGGTCAGCTCCAATCTGCCCAGCGCCTATGCCGTCGGCGCGGGTGAGGCTGAGCCTCTCGTTTTCTTCGGCTTCCTGAAGGTCGCAGGCTATCAGGGCTCGGTGCTTCCCGCCTTCGTCACCGGCATTCTGGCCGCAAAGTTTGAAAAATGGCTCCGCCGCCATGTGCCGGATGCCATCGACCTGATCGTTACTCCGTTCGCCACCCTGCTGGTGGGTGCTCTGCTGGCCCTGTTCTGCATCGGACCCATCCTGCACTCCGTGGAGAACGTCGTTCTGGTCCTGGTGGAAAAGCTCCTGTTCCTGCCCTTTGGTCTGGGCGGCGCACTGTACGGCAGCTTTGGTCAGCTTCTGGGCATCTTCGGCATCCATCACATCCTGAACTTCCTTGAGATCAGCATGCTCGCGCAGGACGGCTGGAACTACCTCAACCCTGTTGGCACCTGCGGCAACGTCGCACAGGCTGGCGCCGTCCTCGCCATTGCCATCAAGGCCCATTCCGTCAAGCTGAAGCAGGTCGCTTATCCCTCCTGCCTGTCCGCTCTGTTGGGCATCACGGAGCCTGCCGTGTTCGGCGTGAACCTGCGCTTCGGCAAGCCCTTTATCATGGTCATGATCGGCGGCGCGGCTGGCGGCTTCCTTGCCTCGCTGTTCCACCTGCGTGCAACGGGCATGGGCATCACCGGTATCCCCGGCACGCTGCTGTATCTCAATGAGCAGCTGCCCCTGTACATCCTGTGCAATGTGGTATCCTTCGTTGTCGCTTTTGCACTGACCTGGTTCTTTGGATTTAACCATCAGATGGAAGAAGAACGATGAAAATGTCGATTGATCTGAACCACCAGACGGCTGTTCTGAACAGCGGGACCATCAGCTATGTGCTGGAAGTAGTCGATGGCAAATATCTGGTCCACCGCTATTTTGGCAGAGCGCTGCGCAGCTATCACGGCTGCGGCAAGCCGCTTTATTACAAGCGGGCCTACAGCACTGCCCACGATTCCAGCATCCCGAATGTATCCTTTGACGATTTTCCGTTTGAGTATCCGGTGCGCGGCCGCGGAGATTTCCGCATCCCGGCATTGACGGTGCAGCGTCCTGACGGCATCTGCACGGCAGAGCTGCTGTTCAAAAGCTGGCGCGTTCTGGAAGGAAAACCGGAGGTGGAGGGGCTGCCCTCCACCTTTGCCGGGGATACGCCGGCCCAAACGCTGGAAGTCCTCTGTGAAGACGCCGTGATCGGCCTGCGGGTGTGGCTCTACTACTCCATTTTTGAGGGTCTGAATGTGGTGGCACGGCATCAGCGCTTTGAGAACATCGGGCAGCAAACTCTGTTCCTGCAAAATGTGCAGAGCGCATCGCTGGAGCTGCCTGCCCGTCCTTATGAGTTTCTCTCCCTTTATGGCACACACGCCAAAGAAGCCAACCGCAGCCGTTTTGCGCTGCACACCGGTATCCAGCAAATCGAAAGCGTGCGCGGAAGCAGCAGTCCGCAGCATCAGCCGTTCTTTGCGCTGATCCATCCCGGCACCAACGAGACCACCGGTGAAGTCTACGCGTTCCATCTGTGCTACAGCGGGAACTTTCTGGCACGAGCCGAAGTGGATTCCTTTGGCAATGTGCGCGCTCAGATCGGCATCCACCCGGATGGCTTCCAGTGGGCATTGACGCCGGGGGCACAGTTCAGTACACCGGAAGCCATCCTGAATTACAGCGCCGACGGACTGAACGGCATGAGCGGGCAGTTCCACCAGCTCTACCGTGACCACCTGATGCCCCGCCACTTTGGGGCAACGGAGCGCCCCGTCCTTCTCAACTCCTGGGAATCCATGTACTATGACGTGAGCCTGGACAAAATCGAAACACAGGCAGAGCTTGCCCGTCAGATGGGGATCGAGCTGTTCGTACTGGACGATGGATGGTTCCGCGCCGACAATACCAGTTGTTCCTCCATGGGTGACTGGGTCTGTAATGAGTCCAAACTGCCCGGCGGGATCTCCCGTGTGGCAGAGCAGATCCACAGCAAAGGGATGAAATTCGGGCTGTGGTTTGAGCCGGAGGCGGTCTGTAAAAACAGCGTCCTCTATCAGCAGCATCCCGATTGGATCTTACAGATCCCCGGCTATGCTCCACTGGAAGGACGGCATGAGTATCTGCTGGATCTTGGGAGGACAGAGGTGCAGGAACATCTCTGGTCGGTTCTGGACTCCTACCTGCGGAAGGGCGAGATCGACTATATCAAATGGGATATGAACCGCCCCCTTACCGATGTGAATTCTGCCGTCCTGTGCAGAGAACAGAAGGGCGAAGCCGCTCACCGCTATGTGCTTGGCCTGTACGCTCTTTTGGGGCGTGTGACGACCGCTTATCCGAAGGTGCTGATCGAGGGCTGTTCCAGCGGCGGAGCGCGGTTTGATCCGGGAATGCTGTTCTATGTCGCGCAGAACTGGAGCAGCGACAACACCGATGCGCTGGACCGGACAACGATTCAGGACGGCTTTAGCCTGCTGTATCCTCCGGTCGCCATGGGCGCACACGTCAGCATCGCTCCCAACCATCAGACCGGACGTGTGACGCCGCTGGACACGCGGTATCAGGTCGCCCGCCTGTTCAATCTGGGCTACGAACTGGATCTGACCCGATGCACAGACGAAGAACTGCATGAAATTTCCCGGCAGATCGCAGAGCATAAAGCCGAACGCGGCTGGATGCAGGACGGGCGTTTTCTCCGGCACGATACGGCCAGCAGCAACTATATCATGTGGTCAGTCGTGCGCGAGGATGCATCCGAATGCCAGATCATGATCTTTCAAAAGCAGTATGACCCTCTGCACTGTCACGAACGGTTCCGGGCGCTTTGCCTGGACCCTGCGGCAGAGTATCAGGAAACCGGGAGCGGTCAGGTCTTTGGCGGCGATGAGCTGATGCAGATCGGTCTGTCGGTCCCGCTGGAAAAAGAAGATCATCATGTATTCACATTCCACTTTGTGAAGATCAAGGAGGGTCCGCAATGAAAACCGTTGCCGCGATGGGAGAAGTTTTAATTGATTTTATCCCGGTACAAAAAGGCTGTTCCTTAAAGGAGGTCGTCTCATTTGAGCGCGTCCCCGGCGGCGCACCGGCCAATGTCGTGAAGGCCGTTGCCCGCTTAGGCGGCAGCGCGCGGATGATCTCACAGGTAGGAATGGATGCTTTTGGCGATGTAATACTGGATGACCTTATTTCCAGCGGAGTAGATGTAAGCGGCGTATCTCGTACAGATCAGGCGAATACAGGGCTGGCATTTGTCAGTCTGGACAGTACAGGAAACCGGGACTTCTGCTTTTTTCGCAACCCGTCTGCGGATATGCTCCTTTCGCCGACGCAGATCAGCCCCGCATACCTGAAGGGCTGTGGGGCGTTGCATTTCTGCTCTGTAGATCTTTCCGGTTGGGCGATGCGCGATGCGCATCGCAGCGCGATCAAGCGGGCACGCAGTGAGGGAGCGATCATCAGTTTTGATCCGAATGTACGGCTTCCTCTTTGGAAAACAGCAGAGGATTGTCAGAGAGCGATTCGACAATTTCTGCCAGAGGCAGATGTGGTCAAGCTGTCCGATGATGAAATAGAGTTTGTGATGGGCTGTACGGATGAAAGAGTGGCCGCAGAAAAACTGCTGACTCAACATACAAAGCTGGTCATTATAACCCGTGGAGCGGGTGGTTCTGCCGCCTATACAAAATCCGTCCATGCCGAGTGTGAGCCGGTCAAGGTTTCCAACGTCGTGGATACGACCGGTGCAGGGGACAGCTTTATCGGTTCACTGCTCTGGCAGTTTATGCGGGATGATATGACTCCCCAAAAATTGGAAAGCCTGACAGAAGACCAACTGATAGAATATCTTCGCTTTTCCAGCCTTTACGCAAGTTTGACTGTCCAGAAAAAAGGAGCGGTCATGGCAACTTTAGAAC
>JBJERT010000105.1:0-8100 GCA_051882435.1 Faecalibacterium sp. | reverse complement strand
ATTGGCCCACACGCATGTGTGGGCCGTGTAAAAAGTTCTTTGCCGAGGCTTTCTTTCAAGAAAGCCGGAAAAACCCGTTTCAGCGCAGCAGCACCTTTCCATCCTCGTCCGCGTCCACCGTCAGGGCGCTTCCGGCGGCGAGCTGGCCGTCGATGAGGCGCTCCGCGGCGGGGTCCTCGACGGCCTTGCGGATGACGCGGCGCAGGTCGCGGGCGCCGAACTTGCCGCCCTTGGCCTGCTCCACCAGTGCGCGGAGCGCGGCGGGGGTATAGGCAAAGGCGATGCCGCGGGCTTCCATACCGGGCTTGTATTCGTCCAGCATCAGGGCCGCGATGCCTTCCAGCGTCTCGCCGGACAGCGGGCGGAAGGACACCACCTCGTCCACGCGGCCCAAAAACTCCGGCCGCAGGAACTGCGCCAGCGCCTTGCGGGTCTTTTCCTCGCTGAGCTGGACCTCGCTCTTGTTGAAGCCAAGGCCAGTGCTCTGGTCGGAGCTGCCCGCATTGGAGGTCATGCAGATGACCGTATTGGAGAAATCCACCGTGCGGCCCTGGGCATCGTTGATCTTGCCCTCATCCAGGATCTGGAGGAGGATGTTCATCACGTCCGGGTGGGCCTTTTCGATCTCATCGAACAGCACCACGCTGTAGGGGCGGCGGCGCACCTTCTCGGTGAGCTGACCCGCCTCCTCATAGCCGACATAGCCCGGAGGCGAGCCGATCATCCGCGAGACCGCGTATTTTTCCATATACTCGCTCATATCCAGACGGATAAGCGGCTCCGGGCCGTCGAACAGCTGAGCGGCCAGCTGCTTGACCAGCTCGGTCTTGCCCACGCCGGTGGGGCCGACAAAGATAAAGCTGGCGGGACGGTGGCGGCTGGCGAGGTCTGCGCGGCTGCGCTTGATGGACTGCGCCACCAGATGCACCGCCTCATCCTGACCCACGATCCTTTTTTTCAGCTCTGTCTCAAGGCTGGCCAGCTTGACGAACTCGCTCTCCCGGATCTTGACCGCCGGGATGCCGGTCCACAGCTCGATGACCTTGGCCACGTCGTCCATCGAGACCTTGATCTCGCTGGCGGCCGCCTGTTTGGCGGGCAGCTCGCTCTCCAGCTGTGCGATACGGGTCTTGCGCTCGGCCACCTGCTCATAGTCGATGGGCTGGTTCACGTCGGCGTCGGCCAGGTCGGCCTCCTCCTGCCGCAGGGTCTCCAGCTCCTTTTGCAGTTCCAGATATTCCGAGATGACCGGATGCGCAAGGTTGCAGCAGGCACAGGCCTCATCCAGCAGGTCGATGGCCTTATCCGGCAGGAAGCGGTCGGTGATATACCGCTCACTGAGCTGCACCGCCGCCGTGAGGACATCGGCGGGCACCTGCACATGATGGTAGGCCTCATAATACCGTTTGATGCCGTTCATGACGGCCAGCGTGTCGGCCACGCTGGGTTCTTCCACCCGCACCGGCTGGAACCGACGCTCCAGCGCCTGATCCTTTTCGATATACTTGCGGTATTCGGTAAAGGTCGTTGCGCCGATGACCTGGATCTCGCCGCGGGAGAGGGCAGGCTTGAGGATATTTCCGGCGTTCATCGCGCCCTCGCTCTCGCCTGCCGCAGTAATGGTGTGGATCTCGTCGATGAACAGGATCACGTTGCCCGCCGCCTTGACCTCGCTCAGCAGGCCCTTGACCCTCTGCTCGAACTGGCCGCGGAACTGGGTACCCGCTACCAGCGCGGTGAGGTCCAGCAGATAGATCTCCTTATCCTTCAGGCCCGCGGGCACCTGTCCCTTGGCGATGCGCTCCGCGATGCCCTCGGCGATGGCCGTTTTGCCCACGCCCGCCTCGCCGATGAGACAGGGGTTGTTTTTCTGGCGGCGGCTCAGGATCTGGATGGTGCGGTAGATCTCCCGGTCCCGCCCCACGATATCGTCCAGACGGCCATCCCGGGCCTTCTGGGTCAGGTTTTCACAGTAGGTATCCAGAAATTTGCGGCGGGGCGGCTTTTTGCCGCTCTTTTTGCCGTCGTTCTTTTTGGCGTCCTGATGCTCCTGGCTCGTGACGCTCAGGGGAAAGGTCGCGTTGCCGCCGGGGGTGAAGCCCTCCTCCGCGTCCGGGTCCTCCTCCTGTTTCTGCATATTCATCATCATGGAGAACGGGTTGGCGTCGCCGCCCAGCTCCTCCATCATGCTTTCCATCCGGTCCTCCATGTTGTCGAGGTCCTGCTCGGACATCCCGAACTGCTTCATGAGATCATCCACCGGTTTGATGTGCAGCTCCCGCGCACAATGCAGGCAATAGCCCTCCTGCTTCATCTGGCCGTTCTCCATCCGCTGGATGAAGATGATGGCCGGACGCTTCTGGCATCGAATGCAGACCATAGGTTCCTCCTTATATCCGCCCCGTCACAGGAACGGATTGAACACATTGAATACTTTATAATAAATGCTGCTGCTCATCACCGTGTCATTGAGCAGCGTCAGATTGCCGCCCGTGATCACGATGAGCGCCCACACGACGCAGAGCACCAGATAAATATCGACAAAACTGGCCAGCGCGCCCACGCTCCAGCCCAGCCAGCGGTTGACGGTGCCCACAACGGGCAGCTTGTTCACCAGCCCCAGCACCGTGACCAGCAGGCTGACCAGCATCCGCAGCAGCGCAAAGGCCACAAAAAACAGCACCAGCGAAATGACCGGCGTGAGCAGCGGCTGGAGCACCGACTGGACGATGGTATCCGCCAGCACCACCGCGTTGTCGCTGAGGACCGCGGAAAGCGACCGCTCGCAGGCTTCGACGATGGAATCCCGAAAGCGCTCCGGCAGGAAGCCCGCGTAGCGCTGGGCGATGCCGCTCAGGTCGATGGCCCCGCCCGAGGCGATGCTCCGGGCGATCTGATCCCGGAAGCCGCCCGCGAGCACGCTCTGGAACACCCGCTGCGCGGCCCACGCAGCGAACTGCCGCGCGCCGAACAGGCTGACCACGCTGCCCACCAGCTGCACCGCCGAGGACAAAAAGCCTTTGCGGGCATAGCGCCAGGCCAAAAACAGCCAGACGGCTGTACATAGTATATCAAATAGAAATGACGAATTCGTAAACATAAATGGATTCCTTTATGACGACAATTTCCGCAGCGTTTCCCCTCCACCGCCGTCATGCAGGCGTTATGACTGTTCTTCGGCCTCAGGCGGCGTCAGCTCCTGCACCGTGTTGCCGCAGAAAACCAGCGTCCGCTTCCTGCCCGCCAGCAGCGCCTGCGGCCGTGCCTCCAGCGTCCGGCTCCACTGGTATCCCTCGGTCAGGCTCCAGCACTCGACCTCGTCATCGGTCAGCAGATAGAAGCTGTCCCCTGCCCGCACGATGCGTTCCGCGGAGGGGATGCCACTGTTGTACTGGACCCCAAGGCTCCCGTCCAACAGCACCGCCTCACAGGTCTGGCCCGCGCTGAGCAGAAGCGCCGTTCCGCCCGTCCCGGACGAAACGCTGACGAGGCTGCGGCCCCCGAACTCATAGCGGGCACACTCGCCGCCCGCCGCGTCATAGAGCAGGGCACAGTCCTCATACAGGAGCAGCACACGGTCGCCGGCCGTCCATTCCAGCCACTGGGGCGCGCTGCCGCCGCGGCTGCCGATCTGCACCGGGTCGCCCTGACCAAGGGGCAGGACGTAGAGATTCGTGACCACCTGCCCGGCGCTGGCGGTCACAGCCGCCACAGCCAGACGTCGGCTGTCCGGGGAAAACGCCATCCGCACCGGGATGCCCTCGGCCGCGGTCAGTCCCCAGGTAAGCTGCTGCTCCATCGAGGGCGAGTAGACCAGCAGCTCCGCCACGCTGCGCACATCATCCGTGACAACGGCCAACCGCCCGTCGTCCGCCACGGCGCAGAGGTAGATGTCATTTTCCATCGTCTTGGTGTACAGGTTCTGGGTGCGACTCTCCACCCGCAGCTCCCGCCCGGAGCGGTCGTACAGCACGAAGCGGGTGCGCCCCGCCGCCAGCGCAGGCCGGGCATAGCTGCTCTGGATGGCGTTGAGGCGGCTGCCACCCTCCGAATAGACAAAGCAGCCCTCCTCTCCCAGCACCACGAAGCCGCCGTCCAGCGGTTCCATCTGGCGCAGCTCCATCACGCCGGTCTGCTGGGGCCAGCCGGGGTCCGGCGTCAGCGCGATGCGGGCCGAATCCACAAGATCCTTGGCCCGGGCCACCGAGGTCCCGACCATGCCGGTGCCGAAGGCGATGGCCGCCGCCAGCACCAGCACCACCGCCACAGTGCGGCGCAGCCGCCGGGCGCGCACCCTCCGGCGGGCCTGCTCAAGATATTCCACCCGCCCGGCCGAGAGCGGCTGCTCCGGGTCCGGGCGGCGGCGGTCACGATCCCGCATGGGCGATCCTCCTTTGATGCGCTCATTCCAGAGCGTAGTCTACATGATGCAGGAACAGCCCGCGGGCGGGCAGGGTCGGCCCGGCGCGGGAGCGGTCCCGGCTGGCAAGGATGTCCGGGATATCCTCCGGCTGCATCCTCCCGGCCCCCACCTCGCAGAGCGTCCCCGCGAGGATGCGGACCATATTATACAGATAGCCGTCCGCCGTGACGGTGATCTCCAGCTCGTCGCCCTTGCGCCGGACCGTGCAGGCCGTGATGGTGCGCACAGTATCGCCGTGGGCCGCGGCAGAGCTGCCCGCCGCACACAGGGCCAGAAAATCATGCCGACCCACGAACCGGTCCGCGGCCTGCTGCATCCGCACCTCATCCAGCCGCCGGGGCACGCGGGTATAATAGCGCGCGTCGAAGGGCGAGTCGATGGGGCTGTTGTGGATGCGGTAAAGATAGGTTTTGGTGTGGGCCGCATAGCGGGCGTGGAAGTCCTCCGGCACCTCCCGCGCCGAAAGTACGCGGATATCCGGCGGCAGATGCTGATTGAGCGCCAGCGGCAGCCTGAGCAGCGGCATCCGCAGCGCGGCGTGGAAGTTCAGCGCAAAGCCCAGCGCATGGACCCCCGCGTCGGTGCGGCTGCATCCTTTGATATCCGGGCGGCTGCCCAGCACGGCCTCCAGCGCATCCTGAAATGCCGCCGCGATGCTGCGCCCGTTGGGCTGTACCTGAAAGCCGCAGTAATCCGTGCCGTCATACGCGAGAAGAACGAGAATGTTCATGGGGTATTTTCCTTAAAAATTGGGGAACACCAGCCGCGAGGCCAGGATCAGCGCAAAGCAGACCAGACAGACTGCCAGGTCGATGTAATCCTGGCGGGAGCAGTGCAGGCTCTTGAGGCGGGTGCGGCCGTCGCCGCCGCGGTAGCAGCGGCACTCCATGGCCATCGCCAGCTCGTCCGCCCGGCGGAAGGCCGAGATGAACAGCGGGATGAGCACCGGCACCAGCGCCTTGACCCGGTCCAGCATCTTGCCGGTATCCAGCATGGCGCCGCGGGCCTTCTGGGCGTTCATGATCTTGTCCGTTTCCTCGATGAGGGTGGGGATGAAGCGCAGCGCAATGCTCATCATCATCGCCAGCTCATGCACCGGGAAGTGGAGCCGCCCCAGCGGCTTGAGCAGCTGTTCGATGGCGTCGGTCAGCACGATGGGGCTTGTGGTATAGGTGAGCAGGCTGGTGCCCGCGATCAGCGCCATGACGCGCACCGCCATCAGGATGGCGTAGCGCAGGCCCTCGGCGTAGATCTTGAGGAACCAGAACCGCACCAGCGGCTCGCCCTCGCCGGTCACAAAAAACAGGTTGAGCACCGCGGTGAACACGATGATGGGCAGGATGGGCTTGAGGCTGCGCAGGATCATCTTGAAGGGGATCTGCGCCACGGCGTACATCGCCGCGAGGAACAGGATGGACAGCGTTAGCCCCAGCGGATTCGAGGCCGCGAACAGCAGGACGATATACAAAATGGTCAGCACCAGCTTGAGCCGGGGGTCAAAGCGATGGACCAGGCTCGTGCCGGGGAAATGCTGGCCGATGGTGATGTCTCTCAGCATGTTGCCGCGCCTCCTTTCTGGGCGTCCTCACGGGGCAGGACAAGGGATCCGCCCGCATCCCGCCGGGCCTTGGCGGCCAGCAGGGTCTTGACGGCGTAAGGGATGGTGTAGACGTCGGTGGGCACGTCGAGGCCCATCTCCCGCAGCTTGAGGAAAATTTTCGTCACCTGCGGCACCGAAAGCCCCAGCGCCAGCAGCTCCGGCGCGCGGGCAAATACCCGCTCCACGGTATCGTACATGGCGATCTTCTTGTCCGCCATGACCAGCACCTTGTTGGCGTACTTGGCGATGTCCTCCATGCTGTGGGATACCAGAAGCACGGTGGTGCCGGTCTTGCGGTGATACTCCTTGACCTCGGTCAGGATGTCGTCCCGGCCTTCGGGGTCGAGGCCCGCGGCAGGCTCGTCCAGCACCAGGATGCGGGGGCGCATGGCCATGACGCCCGCCACGGCCACGCGGCGCTTCTGGCCTCCCGAAAGCTCAAAGGGGCTGCGCTCCAGCAGCGCCTCGTCCAGACCGACGAAGTCCGCCGCCTCATGGACGCGGCGGTCGATCTCCGCGTCGTCCAGACCCATATTTTTGGGGCCGAAGGCGATATCCTTGTAGCAGGTCTCCTCAAAAAGCTGGTATTCCGGGTACTGGAACACCAGACCGGTCAGAAAGCGGAAATCCCGGATCTTCGCGGGGTCCTCCCAGATGTCCCTGCCGTCGAGGAAGATCTTCCCCTCGGTGGGCTTGTTCAGGCCGTTCATGTGGGTGATGAGGGTGCTCTTGCCGGAGCCGGTGGCCCCGATGATGCCCACGAAATCGCCCTCTTCCACCTCGAAGCTCACATCGTCCAGCGCCTTGACCGCATTGGGCATGCCGGGGTTGTAGACATAGCTCAGGTGTTCGACTTTGATCATGCTTGCCATATCTCTGCCCCTCCCTTACTTCAGCAGCTCATACAGAGCCTGCGCGCACGCGCCGGTGTCGATGATGCCCTCCGGCATGGGGATACCGGCCTTGACCAGCTCGTCCCGCAGCTCGGCGGCCTGCGGCACGTCCAGATGGAGCGAGCGGACCCGCTCGGTCTGGCTGAACACCTCCTGCGGCGTACCTTCCATCACGACATGGCCGCCGCTCATCACGAGCACACGGTCCGCCTGCGCGGCTTCTTCCATATAGTGGGTGATGGACACCACCGTGATGCCCATATGCTGGTTGAGGTAGTGGATGGTCTGCATGACCTGCTCGCGGCCCCGGGGGTCCAGCATGGCGGTGGCCTCGTCGAGGATGAGGCAGTCCGGGCGCATGGCCACCACGCCCGCGATGGCCACGCGCTGCTTCTGCCCGCCCGAGAGGTTGTGGGGAGCGCGCTCGCGGTAATCGTAGATGCCCGCCATTTTCATGGCGTCGTCCACCCGGCGGCGCATCTCGTCGGGCGGAACGCCCAGGTTCTCGAGGGCGAACGCCACGTCCTCCTCGACCACAGTGGCAACGATCTGGTTGTCCGGGTTCTGGAACACCATGCCCACGGTCTGGCGGATGTCATAGAGCTTGTCCTCGTCGGCGGTGTCCATGCCCTCGACGTATACGGTGCCCTTTTCCGGCAGCAGGATGGCGTTGAAGTGCTTGGCCAGCGTGGATTTGCCGCAGCCGTTCGCGCCCAGCACGGCCACGAACTCGCCGCGCTTTACCGCTACCGACACGCCGTCCAGCGCATAGATGGGCTTATCGGAGTCGTAGCGGAATTTCAGGTCTTTTGCAGTTAAAATCGTGTCTTTTTGTTCCATTCTGTAACTCTTTCTGGTGGTGCGCCCCCTGCCGGGGCTGTACCCCATTCTACGGGTGGGATTTTTTATTTTTTTTTTTGTTCCTTTTTGAAAAAAGGAACCGAAAAACTTTTCAGTCGCAAAACGCATTCGCGTTTTGCAGGGGTGTTATGGGAGCCGGGAGTTGGTCGGGCATCTTTTGCGCGCTCCCGCGCGCGAGGGCTGCGCCCGCGTTGCAGTAGGGCACTTCTTGGCTCCCCCTTTGGGGGAGCTGTCACGGCGTAGCCGTGACTGAGAGGGCGAGAGGGCGCAGCCCCAGCGCGCGGGAGCGCGCAAACCGGTGCGGCCTGCCTGCCGTCAAACCA
>JBJERT010000104.1:0-1736 GCA_051882435.1 Faecalibacterium sp. | reverse complement strand
TTCCTTTTTTCAAAAAGGAACAAAAACCCCCGTCCCCTATGTTCTGCGCGCTCCTTCCGGCCATGCGTTGACATTTTCCGCATGCCTTCCTATAATAAGGGCAAGTGTAAGAAAAAGGAGAATCTTGTGTTATGGCGATCACGCTTGAACAGCTCGCGGCCCGCATGCGGCAGGGCGAGGACGTCCCGCTGAGTGACACCGCCCGGGTGGCGCTGTCATTGAGCGTTCCTTCCATTCTCCAGCAGATGGTCGTGACCATCATGGAATACATTGATGCGGCAATGGTGGGCCACATCGGCGCCGAAGCCACCGCTGCCATCGGCATCGTCAGCTCCAGCACCTGGCTGCTGCACGGGATCGTGGTGGGGCTGTACACGGCATTTTCCATTCAGGTGGCGCAGTACCTGGGTGCCGGGCGGCAGAAAGACGCCCGCGGTGTTTTGCGGCAGGCCATGCTGTTCAACTTGGTCCTGGGCGGCGGCGCGGCGCTGTTGGGCATTGGTCTGAGCCGCTTTCTGCCCGGCTGGCTGGGCGCAGACCCGGCCCTGTGGGCGGACGCCTCCGCTTATTTTGCCATCTGGTCGGCTGCTCTGCCGCTGAATATGGCCATGGGGATGTATGCGGCCATGCTGCGCTCTACCGGCGACGCCCTGACCCCCGGGCTGATCAGCATCCTGGCCTGTGTGCTGGATGTGGGATTCAACTTCTTCCTGATCTCCCCCACCCGGACGCTGGAGCTGGGCGGGCAGACGGTCGTGATATGGGGCGCGGGACTGGGCGTGCCGGGTGCGGCGCTGGGGACTGCGCTGGCCTCGGCCATCGGCGGGGTGCTGACGCTGGCCTTCCTGCTGCTGAGAGACGGCCCCCTGTGCATCCGCAGGCCCGGCTCCTGGCGCATCACCCGTGCCTGCCTGAGCAATCTGTGGCAGGTGGGCGTGCCGCTGGCCGCCGAACGGGCGGCTCTGTCCTCAGCTCAGGTCGTGCTGGTGCGCATCGTCTCTGCGCTGGGCACGGTGAGCATCGCCGCCAACAGTCTGGCCGTCAGCGCCGAGGGGCTGTGCTACATGGCGGGCTACGGCATTCAGGATGCCGCCATCTCGCTGGTGGGACAGGCGGTGGGTGCGCACCGCCGCGATATGGCGCAGCGGTTCGCCTGGCTGTGCACCGGGATGGGCATGGGCATCATGGCGCTTTCCGGCGTCGGGATGTGGCTGCTGGCCCCCGCCCTGATGAGCATTTTCACGGCGGATACGGCTGTGATCGCCTTGGGCGCGCAGATGCTGCGCATTGAGGCGTTTGCCGAGCCGATGTTCGGCGCGAGCATCGTGGCCAGCGGCGCAATGCAGGGAGCGGGCGACAGCACCGCCTGTTTTGTGCTCAATCTTATCAGTATGTGGGGTGTGCGGCTGGTGCTCGCGTTTTTCCTCGCGCCGCGGCTGGGTCTGGCAGGCGTATGGGGGGCCATGTGCTTCGAGCTTTGCCTGCGCGGCGCACTGTTCCTTCTGCGGCTGGCCCGCGGGAAGTGGATGGACCGGGGCGCGCTGGCCTGAGGACGCTTTTTGGTTCCTGTGTTTTTGTTCCTTTTTTGAAAAAAAGGAACCGAAAAAACTTTTTACTGCGCCCATCGCATCCGCGATGGGCGGGAAGGTTTGTTGGTTTGACGGAAGGCGGCGGGACCGGCTTGCGCGCTCCCGCGCGCGGGGGCTGCGCCCGCGTTGCGGCAGAGCGCGTCTTGG
>JBJERT010000103.1:0-1749 GCA_051882435.1 Faecalibacterium sp. | reverse complement strand
TGCGTGTTCCACCCGGACACCGCGCTGCTGCTCCGGCAGTCCCCCTGGGCCGCCGAAGCCCGCCGCGCAAACCTGACCTTCGCGTTCCCCGGCCGGGTCCGCCGCACCGTCCGAAGCATCCCTCTTGCCGATGCGGAGGCCTGCATGGAGGCGGGGGAACAGGGTTGATTTTGGTTCTTTGTTCCTTTTTTGAAAAAAAGGAACCGAAAAAACTTTTTACTGCGCCCATCGCCTGCGCGATGGGCGGGAGAGTTTTCTGGTTGGACGGAAGGCGGATTGCACTGGTTTGCGCGCTCCCGCGCGCGGGGGCTGCGCCCTCGTTGCAGTAGAGCGGTTCTTGGCTCTCCCTCTGGGCAACGGCGACGACCGCATTTGAGCTGAATTTATGGAATGCCATAAAAGGAGAGGTTTTTGTGATACGAACAGTTCTTTTCGATCTGGACGGAACGCTGCTGAACACACTGGACGACCTTGCCGACGCGGGCAACTGGGTCTGTGCGCAAAACGGCTGGCCGGTGTTCCCCACCGAGGCCTATAAACGCATGGTCGGCAACGGCATCCCGAAGCTGGTGGAACGTTTTTCCCCCGCCGAGGCGCGTACACCGGAGCAGCTGGCCGCCACGCTGGCGCAGTTCACCGCGCGTTATGATGCCCACAAGGAGGACAAGACCGCGCCCTATCCGGGCATCCCGGAGCTTCTGGACGCGCTGGACGCGCTGGGGGTGCAAATGGCGGTCTTTTCCAACAAGGCCGATGCCCTGTGCGGAAAAATTTTGGAGCACTACTTCGGGCCGCGTTTCGCGGCGGTACGCGGCAGTCTGCCCGGCGTCCCCACCAAGCCCAACCCGGCGGGACTGTACGCCCTGATGGAGCAGCTCCACGCCGACCCCGCCCACACGCTTTTTGTGGGCGACAGTAATGTGGACATCCTCACCGGCCACAATGCCCATCTGCCCGCACTGGGCGTGCTGTGGGGCTTCCGTGACGCCCAGGAGCTGACCGCCGCCGGGGCCGATGCCCTGGCCCATACGCCGGAGGATATCCTCGAATACATAAACGAGCACTGATCTGCTGACATTTTCTGTTTCAGGAAACGAACGGCCACAACAATTTTCATTGATACAAATACAGAAAGCGCACAGGAATGATCTGTGCGCTTTTTCTTATAGCAGCCCTTAAATTTAGCGCGAATAAGGCCCCCTCCATGAGGGGGCTGTCGCCGCAGGCGACTGGGGGAGTTGCAGTGTGCCACACTCCTTCCGTCATCGCTTCGCGATGCCACCTCCCTCAAGGAGGGAGGCACCCTCTCCGTCCGCTCGCATTGCTCGCGTCCACCTCTCGGGTTGCGCTTTGCTGATTTTTATTTCGGCCTTGAGCGGCCTCATAAAAATCAGAGCGCGGCCCCAACAGCTCCTCTCTGTTTCGGCCTCTGGCCGCGGTCGTCGCCGTTGCCCAAAGGGAGAGGCAAGAAGTGCTCTACTGCAGCACAAGTGCTTCACGGTACGGTTTTGGCTCTCCCCTTGGGAGAGCTGGCACGGCGCAGCCGTGACTGAGAGGGCGAGGGCGCAGCCCCCGCGCGCGGGAGCGCGCAAAAGGTGCCCGCCACCTTGCATATATAAAAATCTGGCCCACACGAATGTGTGGGCCGTGTGAAAAGTTTTTTCGGTTCCTTTTTTTCAAAAAAGGAACAAAAACCCCGTCATTCCACCTTGAGCATCCTGTACCCCACACCCACATGGGTCTGGATAA
>JBJERT010000102.1:0-8181 GCA_051882435.1 Faecalibacterium sp. | reverse complement strand
CCCCCGTTTCTTTCCCCCGCCGCGCCACGAAAAAAGTACAGAAGGTTCTTTATTTTGTCACAACTCTTCCGTATAATAGGAAACGGACAGTTTTGCGAACGGAAACAGTGCGCCGCGCTCTGCCCGCGGGGCGGAGGCGCGGCCGGACGGACACAACAGGAGGAAAACATGGCGAACGAAAAGATCCTCGTCGTAGACGACGACCCCAATATCTGCGAGCTGCTGCGGCTCTACCTGACCAAGGAGGGCTATCAGGTCACGACGGCCAACGATGGCGAGGCGGGCCTGGCGCAGTTCAATCAGGTCAAGCCCGACATGGTGCTGCTGGACGTGATGATGCCCCGGCTGGACGGCCTCGAGGTCTGCCGCCGCATCCGCCGTCAGGGCAACACCCCCGTGATGATGCTCACCGCCAAGGGCGAGACCTTCGACAAGGTCCTGGGCCTGGAGCTGGGCGCGGACGACTACATGGTCAAGCCCTTCGACGCCAAAGAGGTAGTGGCGCGCATCAAGGCGGTCCTGCGCCGCTGCACCGCCTCGGCCAAGGATGCCGGAACGGAGGGCGTCATCGAGTTCGACAACCTGAGTCTGGACATGAACAGCTACGAGCTGCGGGTCAAGGGCAAGGTCGTGGAGGCCCCGCCCAAGGAGCTGGAGCTGCTCAACTGTCTGGCCTCTCACCCCAACCGGGTCTATACCCGTGATCAGCTTCTGGACGAGGTATGGGGCTTCGAGTATTACGGGGACTCCCGCACCATCGACGTCCACGTCAAGCGCCTGCGCGAAAAGCTGGCCGGTGCGTCGGACAAGTGGGAGCTGAAGACCGTGTGGGGCGTGGGCTATAAATTCGAGGTGCGTCAGTAATGCGCAAAAGTATCTCCGTCAGCATCTTTTCGCTGGTGTCCACCCTGCTGGTGCTGGGCATCGCGGTGATGTGCTTTTCCGAGTGGGTGCTGTTCGCCCGCTACTTCGCCGAGGAGCGCTATCAGGCGCTGGACGAGGTGGCAGGCGTGGCCCAGCGCACCGCCCGGGTGCTGGTGGAAAACGCCGCCCTGCCCGAGGGGCAGGAGCTGGAGGCCATGAACGCCAAGATCGAGGTCATCGGCGAGGCGGCGGAGGCGTATCTGTTCTTCACGGACACCGAGGGCCGTGTGGTGCTCAGCTCCAACCCCGAAAAGCTGACAGGCGAAAAAGTGCCCGCCGGGCTGCTGGATGAGGTGCGCGAGGGACAACAGAGATACCATGCCCTCGGCACGCTGGACGGCGTCCTGACCGAAAAATGCTATATCTCCGCGCTGGAGCTGCGCAGCGCACAGGGCCGGAAGAGCGGCTATATCTTCCTGTGCTCCTCGGGGGACCGGCTGGAGGAGTTCAAACGGGAGTTCTTTTCCAACTTCTTCTTTTCCGCCTGCGTCATGCTGCTGTGCGCCAGCGTGCTCACCAGCATCCTGATGCGCCGCATCACCGACCCCCTGCAAAAGATCGCCGACGCGGCCCAGCGCTTTGGCGGCGGCGACCTGTCGGTGCGGGTCGAGGGCGTGGACGGGGAAGGCGAGATCGCCGATCTGGCCCGCACCTTCAACACGATGGCGGGCAATATCCAGACCAGCGACAACTCCCGCGGCCAGTTCATGGGCAATATCGCCCACGAGCTGCGCACCCCCATGACCACCATCAAGGGCTTTATCGACGGCATGCTGGACGGTACCATCCCGCCCGAGATGCAGAACCATTATCTCCAGCTCGTCTCGGAGGAGACCGGCCGTCTGGCGCGGCTCATCCAGAACATGCTGGACCTCTCCAAGCTGGAAAGCGGCGAATATCAGGTCAACGCCCGGATGTTCAACATCTGGGAGACCCTCACCGGTGTGGCGCTCGCGGCGGAGCAGCGCATCAACGACGGCATGATCGAGCTGGAGGGCCTGACCATGGACGAAAAGGTCCTGGTCTACGCCGACCCGGATCTGATCCATCAGGTAGCCTACAACCTGCTGGACAACGCCATCAAATTCACCCCGCAGGGGGGCGTCATCCGCTTTTCGGTGGAAAAGCTCGGCCCCGAAGCCGAGATCTCCATCTGGAACTCCGGTCAGGGCATCAGCCCGGAGGCGCTGCCCTATGTGTTCGAGCGTTTTTATAAAGAGGACCGCTCCCGCGGTCTGCATGCCCGCGGCTCGGGCCTGGGCCTGAACATCTGCAAGGTACTGGTCAATCTGTCCGGCGGTCAGATCCGCGTGGAGAGCGAACAGGGCGAATGGTGCCGGTTCGTGTTCACGCTGCCCACCCAGACGCCCGACCCCGGCGGGATGCTCAGGATCCCCGATGGGACCGACCGTTCCGACATGGTGGAGGAACCGGCCAGCATGCGCCCGGTAGAACCGTGACCCAACAGCCAGACTGCCCGGCTTCGGCCCGGGTCGGTCCGGCTGTTTTTGCGCTCTGCGGGAAAATCCGTGAAAAAGACCGGACTGGATTTGATTTTTTGTGCATTTTCATGTAAACTAAAGAGTAACCATGCCATTGCGCCCCTGCGGACCATTTTCAGGGGAACAGAACGCAAAATCAGAACGTGGTTCAACGGAGAGTATAAAAACACCATGACTACCATCAGTCCTTCTATTTTGTCTGCGGATTTCGCCCGGTTGGGGGCGGAGTGCCGCCTTGTGCTGGACGCGGGCGCGCAGATGCTGCACTATGATGTGATGGACGGCCATTTCGTGCCGAACATCAGCTTCGGCGTGCCGGTGCTCAAGAGCCTGCACAACAGCCTGCCGGACACCTTTTTCGATGTCCACCTGATGATCAGCCACCCGCTGGCCTACGCGGAAGCCTTCGCCAAAGCGGGAGCCACGCTGCAGAATTTCCACATCGAGTGCCAGGATGATATCCAGCAGACGCTGGACGCCATCCGCGGCTTTGGCTGCAGGACCGGCCTGACCATCAAGCCCGGCACTCCCGCCGAGGCGCTGGCCCCCTATCTCAGCCAGCTGGACCTCGTGCTGGTCATGAGCGTGGAGCCGGGCTTCGGGGGGCAGAAATTCATGCCCCAGGTGCTGGAAAAGGTCCGCTGGCTCAAGGCCCAGCGGGAGCGCCTCGGCGCGCACTATCAGATCGAGATCGACGGCGGCGTAGACGACGCGACCGCCCCGCTGTGCGTGGAGGCCGGCGCGGATATCCTCGTGGCGGGCAGCGCCATTTTCGGCGCGGCGGACCCCGCCGCCGCTGTGCGCCGTCTGGCCGCGCTGTAAAGGGAACACGCCCATGGAAGAAGTATTGATCCAGAAGCAGGAACAGGAGCTGGAAAAGACCGGCGCGTATTACCAGCATGTGTGCTGGATGGCGCTGCCGCTGCTGTGCATGTCCTGCTATCTGTACGGGCTGCGGCCGCTGCTGCTGTGCGGCGCGGCGCTGCTGCTCGGCAACCTGTGCGACCGTCTCATCGCGCTGCTGCGGCGGCGCGTGTACCAGAGCCGCGACTTTTCCAACGAGAGCTTCGCGCTGGTCATCGCGCTGCTGCTGCCCGCCACGGTGGACTGGTATGTCCTGGCGGCGGCGGTGGCGGCGGGCATCCTCATCGGCAAAGAGGCTTTCGGCGGCTATGGCAGCTATCCGTTCCACCCGGCGGCGGTGGGCTATGTGGTGGCGGCAGTGTCCTGGCCGGAGCAGGTGTTCCGCTATCCCCAGCCCTATGCCGCCATCCCGCTGCTGGATGCCTCCTCCGTGCCGGTGTCCAGCACCCTTTCGGATACCCTGCGCAGCGGCGGCTCGCTGAACATCGGCGCGTTGTCCCTCTGGCTGGGGGAATATGCCTCCCCCATGGGCACCGGCGCGGCGCTCATCATCCTGGCCTGCGGGCTGTTCCTCTGGCGGCAGAAGGATATCCGCCTGAGCGCCATGGTCAGCTTTCTGGCCACCTGCGCCCTCATCGCCTTTTTCCTGCCGCGGCAGGCGGGGCTGATCGGCGCGCCGCTGTTCGAGACCGCAGCCCTGCGGCTGCGCTGCGTGCGGGACGAGCTGCTCAGCGGCGCGATGCTGTTCAGCGCGGTGTTCCTGCTCAACGAGCCGTATACCTGTGCGCATCACCGGCTGGGCCGGGTCCTTTACGGCGTACTGGTGGGCGCGGCGGCCATGGGCTTCCGCTATTTCGGCGTGTACGATGAGACGGGCGTGTGCTTCGCACTGCTGGCTGTCAACAGCATCTCGGGCTGGCTGGACCGCACCGAGACCCAGCTGTATGGCCTGCTGCGCCGCGCCCGCGCCCGGAAGGAGGGCACGGAATGAAAAGCAAGGTCGCCGGGGAGATCTTACGCGACCCCGAAAAATACGCGCACCACGACCGCATCTTTCTGAATAACCCGGTGGTCATGCAGGGCATGGGCCTTGCGCCGCTGGTGGTGCTGGCGGCCAGCGCCCGCAATGCCGTGATGCTCGCGGCGGCGGTGGCGCTGCTGCTGACCCCCTCCCGCATCCTGGGCTGCCTGCTGGGGCGGCTGTGCCCCCTGTCGGAAGCGCCCAGCCGCGAGGAGCTGCAAAAAAAGCTGCTGCCCCGGGCGCTGCTCTACTGCGCCAGCACGTCGCTGGTCTATCTGGCGGCATACCCCGTGCTGAACGCCCTGTTCGGCGTGGAACTGCTGACGCTGGGCATCTATCTGCCTCTGCTGACGGTGGAGCCGCTGCTGGTCTACCGCTTTGGCCGCGTACAGGAAACGCTGCGCAAAGCGGTCTCCAAAGGTGTGCGCATCACGCTGGGCTACGCCCTGATCCTGCTGCTGGTGGGCTGCGTCCGGGAATGGCTGTCCGCGGGCACCCTCTTCGGCGTACCGCTGGCCCGCCGCGCGGTGCTGCCCATGGCCAGTATGCCCGCGGGAGGCTTCCTCGTGCTGGGGGTGCTGTGCGCGCTGTGGCGCGCGCTGGCCCACAAGCGCAAGGAGTTCCTCAAGACCGAGGCCCGCAATCTGGCCGTGGCCCAGTATCAGAAGAAGGAGGAGCAGAGCCAATGAGAGAAGTGATGAGCGCGCTGGGCGTGTTCTTCAGCTATGCGCTGCTGGCCATCTTTGCGCAGAACGCCGTGTTCACCCGGGCGCTGGGCGTGTCGCGTCTGGTGCAGCTGGTGGGCGACGACCGCACCAACAGCTGGCTGTTCGCTCTGATGCTCTGCATCACGCAGGTGCTGCTGGCCCCGGTGGCGTGGTACGCGGGCGGCTGGATCAAGCCGCTGCCCTACCGGGCCATGCTGCGCCCCGTCGTCTATGTGGGCTGCATCGCCGTGGTCTGCCTGGTCGAATGGGCGGTGCTGCATTTCGGGACCGGGATCCCCCGCCGCGGCCAGCTGCTGCGCATCCTGCCGGTGGCCGCCCTGAACAGCTGTGTGCTGGGCACGGTGCTGGTGGCCCGCACCCAGAGCTTTTCGCTGGGGCAGTCGCTGGGCTTTGGCCTGGGCAGCGGCGTGGGCTATCTGCTGGCCGTGCTGCTGGTGACCGAGGCGCAGCGCCGTCTGCGCAGCGAGACGATCCCCTCGGCGTTCCGGGGGCTGCCCATCACTCTGATCTATATCGGTGTGCTGGCGCTGGCGATCTACGGCTTTACGGGCCATTCGGTCATCCTGTAACGCCACAGGAAGGAGAGAGCTTGTATGTCGAAGTATAAAAAGAGCCGCCGACCCAAGATCAAGCGGTACCGGCGCAGCTTTTACACCCCTGCCATGCGGGCCAAAAATGCGGTGGGCATCGCGGTGCTGGTGCTGGCGGTGCTGGGCGCGGCCTGGCTGGCGGCGCCCTATGTGCTGGACTGGGCGACCCATACCTGGTATACTGTCGTGCGGGACCGGGACCTTTCGCCGGAACCCGCCCCGGCACCCGCATCCTCTGAGGCGGTGGACGCCCCGGCGTCCTCTGCCTCACAGCCCGAGGCCCCCAGCGAGCTGCCCGCCGTCACCGAGCCGGAGCCGGAACCGGTGGACGGCACGGCCATCGTGGAAGGCCGCTGGGCGGAGGTGCCGGTGTCCGACCTGACCGATGCCGCCGCGATCCGCGCCGCGGCAAAGAAACTGGCGGAGCAGGGCGTGACCTACGCCCTCGTGGAGCTGAAGGACAGCTCCGGCAGCGTATATTATGCCTCCTCCGTCCCGGCGGCTTCCGGCAGTACGGCCAGCCCCACGGTGGACCCGGAGCAGATCGTAGCGGTTTTCCGGGAAAACGGCCTTGTGCCCGTGGCCCGTATCGCGGCTTTCCGGGACCCTGTGGCCGCCTATGCGGACCGCAGCATGGCCATCCACTACCAGTCGCAGGACGGTTCAGATTACCTGTGGCTGGACGCCGCCAGCGCCGCCGCGGGCGGCAAGCCCTGGCTGAACCCTTACGCCGAGAGCGCGGTGCAGTTCGTGGGCGACCTGGTGGAAGAACTGTACAGCATGGGCTTTGAACAGGTGGTGCTGCGCTATGTGCAGTTCCCTTCGACGGTCAGTAAGAAGCAGGACTTCGGCAGCGGCGCTTCGGGGTCCCGGCAGGACCGTCTGGCGGCGGATATCGCGGGCTGGCAGCAGCGCTTCGAGGGGCGGGTCGTCCTCTGGCTGGAATACCCCCTTGGCTCCTGCACCGAAACGGTCAGCGCGCTGGGCGCGCCCGCGGCCCAGCTGGGCATGCAGAATCTGCTGGTGGATGTGCCGGCTGCCTCCACCATGGACGAGGCCCGGAGCGAGGAGCTGCGCCAGAGCCTTCTGGCACAGGGCGTGGAGCATGTCGTCCTGCGGGACGATACGGCGGCGCGGTTCGAGTAACGCGCGCCGGTCTTGCGGTTTTGGAAGTGCGCCCGGCTCCGGCTGGCGCGCAGAGAGGAAGGAATCTTAAATGATGAATCAGATATCCTGTTTTGCCCCGGCGCATATCCTGCTGCCGGCGGCGGAGATCCCGCTGTCCCAGTGGGGCTGTGTGGCCTGTGACCAGTTCACCAGTGACCGCGGCTATTGGCAGCGCGCGGATGAGGCAGCCCACGGTGGCCCCAGCGCGCTGGAGCTGATCCTGCCCGAAGTCTACCTGGAAGATGCAGACGTGGCCGACCGCATCGACCGCATCCACGATGCCATGGGTGCCTACGAAGCCGGTGTGCTCACCCGCGCGGTGGACGGCTTCGTCTATGTCGAGCGCACTGAGCAGAGCGGCCGGGTGCGGCAGGGCCTTGTGGGTATGGTGGATCTGGAGGCATACAGCTACCGCCGCGGCAGCCTGCCCGCCGTGCGCCCCAGCGAGAATACCGTGGAGTCCCGTATCCCGCCCCGCATGGCGGTGCGCCGGGGCGCGTCGCTGGAAACGCCCCACGTCATGATGCTGGCGGACGACCCCGGCTGTACGCTCATCGAGCCGGTCGGCGCCCGCAAGGACGAGCTGCGCCCTGTGTATGAGGGCGAGCTGATGCTGGGCGGCGGCCACATCGCGGGCTGGGCCGTGGAGGACCCGGCTCTCATCGCGCAGATCGAAAACGCCCTGACCGCGCTGGGCAGCCAGGAAGCTTTCGACGCCAAATATCCCGCCGCCAAAGGGGCCAAACCCCTGACGCTGGCCGTGGGTGACGGCAACCATTCGCTGGCGACGGCCAAGGCGTGGTGGGAACAGCTCAAGCAGACCCTTACCCCCGAGCAGGCCGCCTGCCATCCCGCGCGCTGGTGCCTGGCGGAGGTGTGCAACGTCCACTCCCCGGCCATCGAGATCGAGCCGATCCACCGGGTGCTGTTCAATACCAGCTATGATTCGGTGCTGCTCGCCCTCGTGCGCTGGAGCAACGAAAATATGACCGATATCGCGTTTGGCAGTGAGCGGAAACAGCCGTTCGCCCTCGTCGGGCCGGGCGCGGAGTGTACTCTGAGCTTCGACGACCCCACCGCTCCGCTGACGGTGGGCACCATCGACGAATTTCTGGAAGAATACCTCCAGACCCACCCGGAGGCACGGGTGGATTATGTCCATGATGAGCCTGCCGTCCGCGCATTCTGCCGTCAGGGCGCGGTGGGCTTCCTGATGCCGCCCTTTGAAAAGAACGACCTGTTCAAGGGCGTCGTGCTGGGCGGTGTGCTGCCCCGCAAGACCTTCAGCATGGGCCACGCCGAGGAAAAACGCTATTATATCGAGTGCCGCCGCATCCTGCCCGACGAGGCGTAAGGCGAGGAATGCCGGAACTCCCCCAGTCGCC
>JBJERT010000101.1:0-1751 GCA_051882435.1 Faecalibacterium sp. | reverse complement strand
CTGAATGTGGGAGGGGATGCGGGATGGAAAACCGGAAGCTGTTCGCTGTGATCGGTTCGGATGCGCGTCAGGCCGCTGCGGGGCGGGCGCTGGCGAGGGCAGGCTATGCCGTGGGCGGCGCGGAACAGACCGCGCTGGCGGATTATCTGCTGCTGCCGCTGCCGCTGGACGCCCGGCGGGCGGGCCTGGCCGCGCTGCTGCGGGCCGCAAAGCCCGGCGCGCTGGCGCTGGGCGGGATGCTCTCGCAGGAGGCTCTGCGCATCGCAAAGGATGCGCATGTGGAGCTGGTGGATTACTTTGCCCGGGAGGAGCTGACCATCCGAAACGCTATCCCCACCGCGGAAGGCTGCATCGCCATCCTGCTGCGGGAGCGTACCCGCACGTTGTGGGGGGCGGCGGTGCTGGTGCTGGGGTTCGGCCATGTGGGGCAGGCGGTGGCCGCCCGGCTCACCGCGCTGGGGGCACAGGTCACGGTGGCGGCGCGCCGCCCCGCCCAGTGTGCGCTGGCCGAGAGCCAGGGCGCGCGCAGTCTGCCGCTGGCCCGGCTGGCACAAGCGGCCCCGGCCTTTGATACGGTGGTCAATACTATCCCGGCCCCTGTCCTGGGGCAGGAGACGCTGGCCCGGCTGCGGCCCGGGAGCCTGATCGTGGATCTGGCCTCCCGGCCCGGCGGTACGGATTTTGCGGCGGCAAAGGCGCTGGGGCATCGGACCATCCACGCCCTGAGCCTGCCCGCGGCCTGTGCGCCGGAAAGCGCGGGCGAATATGTGGCACAGACGGTCCTGAGCATTCTGGCAGAGCGGGAGGGAGCACGATGAAAGAGATGGTACGGGAGCAGCCCCGGCGGGGGACTGTCGCGTTTGCGGTGTGCGGCAGCTTCTGCACGCTGAACGCTGCGCTGGAGCAGGCGCAGCAGCTCGTCCGGCAGGGCTGGGAGCTGCTGCCGGTGATGAGCGAAGCCGCCGCCCGGCTGGATACGCGCTTTGGCCGCGCGGCGGACTGGCGCGAACGTCTGGAAGAGATCACCGGGCGCCCGGTGCGGGACAGCTTGCAGGAGGTGGAGCCGCTGGGGCCGAAGGGATTGGCGCAGGCTCTGGTAGTCGCGCCCTGTACCGGCTCGACGCTGGCCCGGCTGGCGGCGGGACTGTCGGATACCCCGGTGACCATGGCCGCAAAAAGCCTGCTGCGGGTGGGCTGCCCCGTGGTGCTGGCGGTCTCGACCAACGACGGCCTCAGCGCTTCGGGCGAGAACATTGCCCGCCTGATGCAGCGCAAGCATTATTATTTCGTCCCCTATGGACAGGATGACTGGGCGCACAAGCCCCAGAGCCTGAAAGCCCATCTGGAACTCGTGCCCCGCACACTGGAAGCCGCCCTGCGCGGCGAGCAGCTCCAGCCGGTGCTGCGGGGGTGGGAGTAAGGGTTTTTACGGGGATTTTCCCGCTTTTTGAAAAAAGCGGGGCAAAAACTTTTCATACGGCCCACACATGCGTGTGGGCCAGTTTGTTTATAAAAGCAAGGCGGCGGGCACCTTTTGCGCGCTCCCGCGCGCTGGGGCTGCGCCCGGCGGCCGTCAAATCTCTTTTCAGCAGGGGAAAAGTGTGGTATACTATAAAAATACGGGAGTTTTGAACGAACATCCGCAGCGTCGGTGTGTCCAGGGGCGCAGCCCTAGCGCGCGGGAGCGCGCAGACCGGTGCCGCCGCCTTCCGTCAAACCAACAAACTCGCCCGCCCATCGCGCAGGCGATG
>JBJERT010000100.1:0-1756 GCA_051882435.1 Faecalibacterium sp. | reverse complement strand
CTCCAGATAGTCTTCCGCGGACTGATGGATCGTCATGATATGTTCGGCCTCCCGTAGTCTGGTTCTCTCCACGGGCGTTCTGCGCTGCCCGAAGGGGGTTCAAGAGTAAGCATACCACATTCCGCGCCCCTATGCAAGCGCCCGGACACAGCAGAGGCCGATATTTCGGGAGAAGGCTTTTTCTCAGGCGCGACCTTTGCGCTGCGCGATCAATTCCACGAAAAAGTCTACCGTTTCGGGGGTCTGATGGTCAAAGAACAGGCTGCTGCCGGTATCCAGCGCAGCGATGGCCTCCATCTCCTCTGCGCTCAGGACAAAGTCAAAGATATCAAGATTCTCCCGCATCCGTTCGGGATGGGTGGACTTGGCCAGCGCCACCACATCCCTCTGCATCAGCCAGCGCAGGATGACCTGAGCCACGCTCTTGCCGTGCGCCTGACCGATCCCTGCCAAAATCGGGTTCTGGAACATCTGTCCGCGCCCCTCCCCAAACGGCGCCCATGCCTCCATCTGCACCCCGCGGCGGCACATGTTTTCCTGTGCGCGGCGCTGCTGCTGCATGGGATTCACCTCCACCTGATCCACCTGCGGAACGACGCGGTTGAACGCGGCGATATCCGCCAGACGGTCCGGCGCAAAATTGCTCACGCCGATGGCGCGCAGCAGTCCCTTTTCGTAGAGGTCTTCCAGCGCATGATACGCGCCGTAGTAGTCGCCAAAGGGCTGATGCAGCAGCACCAGGTCAAGATAGTCTGTTTTCAGCTTTTCCATCGAGCGCAGCACCGACGCCCGGGCCTCCTCGTAACCGTAGTGGTCGATCCAGACCTTTGTCGTCAGGAACAGCTCCTGCCGCGCGATCCCGCTGCGGGCCAGCGCAAGCCCCACCTCCGCCTCGTTGCCGTAGGACTGCGCGGTGTCGATATGCCGGTATCCGGCTTCCAAAGCATCCAGCACACAGCGCTCGCAGTCCTCCTGTGAGATCTGAAATACGCCAAACCCCAGTTTCGGCATCTGTACGCCGTTGTTCAAAGTTACATACTCCATTGTTTTCCTCCTTGACAGTTTCTGTTTCCAGCCTATACTGATACTATACAACACGGTAGCTACTACCGGTCAAGCATTTTTTCTGTTGGAGGTCCCCATGAAGTTATATTCTATGAAAGAAGCCAGTGAGCAGACCGGCCTGCCCTACGAAACGCTGAAATTTTACTGCAACGAAGGGCTTGTGCCCAACGTCAAACGGGGCAAAAATCGTTATCGGTATTTTGACGAGCGGGACATTGCGTGGCTCGTGGGGCTGTGCCGCCTCCGGGAGTGCGGTATGGGCATTGCGGAAATGAAAGAATACACCGCTCTGTGTTTACAGGGCGCGGCTTCTATCCCAGCACGGCAGGCGATGCTTGCACGCAAAAAGAATGCCCTGCTGGAACAGCGTCAGAAGCTGGAAAGCTGCCTGCATTATCTCGATGAAAAACAGCAGTTCTTTGATGCTGTTCTTCGAGGCGAGATCCCTTATGCCAGCAATCTTCTCCCCTGCAGCTGTCCCGCAGAGCATCCCGGGTCTGCTTATCCTGAACCGCTCTCCCGGTGATCCCGCAGACCACTCTCATAGAGGGCGCAGCCCCCGCGCGCGGGAGCGCGCAAACGCTGGCCGACCGCCTATCTCTAAAAAACTGGCCCACACGCATGTGTGGGCCGATTGAAACGCTTTTTCGGTTCCTTTTTCTCGAAAAAGGAACAAAAACAAAACTCACCT